>CAZEKS010000221.1:0-4505 GCA_964512795.1 uncultured Syntrophaceae bacterium | reverse complement strand
TGTGCTATGTCGAAGATCTTTAAAGCCCGCACCGAAGGTGCGTTATGTTCACTTGACAATTTGCATTTTTTTATTTATTTCGGATTGAAATCTTCTATTTTGAAAGACGGCCAATAGATCTCTTTTACAGGAAGGAAGCATTGATCCAAACTGACAGTGGCCGTGAGACCAAATCCCAATTTTCAGAGATTTATGAATCACCCCTTTTTTGATCCTTGTTCCTTGAACCTTTATCCTTTTACCTTAAACGTTTGGCACTTAGGGACTGTTAAATAATAACATGGACAATATTAATGACATTAAGGATTGATACTGTAGTTCCATTCACCATGAAATTTATGCGGCCTTATCTTTACTATTTTCATTTCTTCGTCCGTGACCTTAACCTTGACGGGGTATCTTCTTTTATCCAGTTGCGCTTTGACCTCAAGTCCAATGCTTGTGGTAGTTTCTCCAATCAGCTTCACAATCACCTCATGGCTGACCAAGGGGCGGCCCCGCCAGTTCATACTGATATGAGAAAAGAGGCGATGCTCGACTTTGTTCCATTTGCTTGTTCCAGGCGGGAAGTGGCATATGGTGATCCTCAAACCCGTCTCGGAAGCCAGGTTCTGCAATTCAATTTTCCACAAGCGGACACGGTATCCGTTACTTCCCCCACAATCGGCACAAATCAACAGATCCGTAGCGCTGGGGTATATCTCCCTGCCCATCCCAAACCACCAGCGGCGAATACTGGCAACCGCAAAGCTCGCCGTATCATGATCCGTACCGACGTTGATCCAGCCCATGTTCTTGCCGATATCATACACTCCATAAGGAATAACCTTGGGAAATTCGGGAGAAGCAAAATCATGAATCTCTACTTTTTCAGGCTCTCTTTTCGGCTGCCATTCCTTGCCGCCATTCTTGAAATTGCCCACAAGCTCTTTCTTCTTGGTGTCCACAGAAATGACCGGTTGGTGGCGTCTCAGAAATCCCTTCACCCGACTATTGATATACTGAAATTGGGCGTCTCGATCCGGATGACTTGCGCCCTCAAGAGTTTTCGCATTCGCTTGCAGACTGTAATCCAACCGATGCAGCAAATCCGCCACCGTCACGTTGCTTATGGAATACCCTTTCCGCCCAAGCTCTTGCGACAAGTGACGAGTGCTTTTGCAGGTCCATCTCAAGGGCGACCTCGGATCACCGCGTGTTACCGGATCAACCAATGCTTCCAATTTCTCAAGAATATTCGGATGATATTCCGTTATGTCCTTTCGGCCGCCTCCCGGCTTACGAATCCGTTCGGCGATAATTTTCTTGCCCGCAATTTCCGTAAGGGCTTTATGAATCGTAACGCGAGATACACCCGTTGCTTTGGCAACCTTGGAAATGCCACCCCAACCCAACGTCTTTGCTTCGGCAGCTATAAGCAATCTGCGTTGCTTCTCGTTTAGGTGCGGTAGCACTATGGCCAACTTCTCGGAAATCTTTTGCTCTGTTTGCATGGATAAAGGATAACATAAAATCAAAATATTTGTAAAGGTTATTTATTAACAAACCCTAAAAGCACATTCTTATCTTCGATTGAAAAATGAATCTCGGTTTTCTTAACTTCTGGTGTTTGACTCAGCCTGGTCCAATCATCACGATAAAGGGTGATGTCAATAATTCCCGTGGGAAGATCGATCCCTCTTTTTTCAAGAATCTTCTGCTTTAACCGCTCTGCTAAAAAAACCCCTCCCGTCCGGATCCCAACCAAAACCATTTCACTCAATTGAGGGTTTCTGCTGAGCAATTGCTCGCATATTAGGTTTAGAGCAATCTCAATATCCTTTTCTCCCTGCACGATCTGTTTTGAAACCATCCACGCACCAAAAATGTCAAATATCAAAATCCCTGCCTTCGCCGTAGCGGCTTCGCGCAGGCAGGCAAATGCCAAATGAAGGCCAAAATGACTTATTAAGGGTCTACTAATTGAATGGACATTTATCGGAAAATCTCCCCTCCCCCCTCTTTGCCAAAGAGGGGAATTATTCCTCCCTTTGGAAAAGGGAGGCCAGGAGGGATTTTAGAGTCTTCTAGGTTTGGGTCGGCGAAACCACCAAAACCCAAACCCAACAATGACGATCAGTCCACAAAGGATTCCGGCCAGGATTGGCCAGGGAGGAATTAAGCTCTTCTCCACATCCGAAGACGCAAGGAGATTGACTTCTTTGGCCACCTTGCCTTCGCTTTGGACAAGAACTTTTCCTACCACCTGACCTTTTTGAATGGGAGCAACGATAAATTGTGGCAGTTGGGGCGCAACGGAAACTAAATTTTCCTTGCCCTTTGCCACAGTCACCCTTCCCTCCTCTGCAGCGGTGACAATAATCTGACTCAACTTCCCTCTCCTCACCTTCACGGGGCCAAATGTGGTATCTTTCTTGACGGCTTCTACTGTAGAATAATTCTTAAAACCATATTCTAATAATTTCTGAGCTTCCGGAGCCCTCTTCTGCATCTTGTCGCACCCCATCACCACCGCGATCATCCTTTGGCCGTCTCTCTTCGCAGTGGCCGCAAGATGATAACCTGCCTCCTTAAGATGGCCTGTCTTCAAGCCGTCCACTCCGATATTCTTTTGAAGGAGAGTGTTTCGGTTTCCCTGTCGTTTCCCATTGTATTCAAATTCGGTAGCGGAGTGAAAAGTCAGCGCTTCCGGATGGTCTTCGATATAACGTTTTGACAATATGGCCATATCCATGGCCGTGGTATACTGACCCTCGGCAGGCATCCCATCGGAGTTTTTGAACTGAGAATCTTTGAGTCCCAGGAGCTTGGCCTTTTCATTCATCTTTGCAGCGAACGCCTCCTCTGATCCCGACAGATGTTCTGCCAAAACGACGCACGCATCGTTTCCGGAAGCGATGGCGACCCCTTTCAAGAGATCCTCAATCTTGACCCGCTCCCCAACCTTGAGGAACATTGTCGAGCTGTCGGTTTTATATGTCCTTCTCCATGCCCTTTCGCTCACCGTCACCAGATCATCCATCTTCAGGTGGCCTGCACGAAGGGCATCGTAAATTAAATAGAGGGTCATGACTTTGACGAAACTGGCAGGAGAAATCTTCAAATTCGGGTTCTGTTCGTAAAGAACCTGGCCCGTGAGGCCATCCATCAAAAGGGCGGATCGAGCATCATATCGAAGGCTCCCTGAGGTCGTCTGGTCGCCTTGGGATGTTTTTTTTGCACTTTGTGTGGCTTTGTGGGTCTTTGGAGTCTTGGTTGTCTTGGAAAGGATTTGATTTGGGTGGGCGATCACAAAAATAAGCAAAAACAGGATGGTCATCCATACACTTTTACGAAAATGAATCATCTCTTCTCTCCTCCGAGTTTATTCAGAAATTTTTCAATGAGAATTACTTTTAACAGATTCAATTCCAATTTTCAATCTGAGTATTGAAATAACCCGCCATCTTGGTTAGATTTAAACCTTGATAAACACTTTTACATAAACTCTGAACCTCCATGAATAAAGAAGCTTCTCTTTTGAAAATACTAAAAGAATTCGAGACGATCACTTCTAAGGGATATCGAGAAATCGCCTCTTCTCTCCCCAAGGACCGTGTTCCCATCGGCTTTTTCTGCCCCTATGTTCCTGAAGAGCTCATCCATGCTGCCGGGGCTCTTCCCTTCCGTCTCATGGGCACGCCCATCAAGATGTCCCATGTCCAGGCCCATCTTCCGGCTAACTGCTGCCATTTGGTTAAATCTTCACTTGAAAGTTTACTCCAAGGGGAGCTCGATTTCTTAAAGGGAATTATTTTCAGCCATACCTGCGACGCGATGCAAGGACTTGCGGATATCTGGGCTCTTCAGAAACGCATTCCTCTTCAATTCAATCTGATGATACCCTCGCGTTTGGATTCTGAGCTGTCCCGCACTTACTTAAAATCCGAGATAGAACGATTTAAGAACTTTCTGGAATCCAACGTTGGGAAAATCACTCCCCAAAGCCTCAAGGCCTCTATCCAGCTTTTTAATCGTATAAGGGAAAAACTCCAAGAGATTTACGCCCGCAGGCCAAAATGGCATAAACAGATCTCTGGTAGTGACTTTGCCTGGATCATTCGAGCAGGCTATTTGATTGATCGTCAACGGTACCTTGAACTCTTGAACGATTTCCTGGATGTGTTACCCGAAAAAACAGAGGGGAATGAAAATTCCGTTCCTGTTTATCTTACTGGAAATATGACCCATGATGATCCCTATTTCTCTTTCATCGAAGAGGCGGGCGCCATCATCGTCCAGGACGATCTTTGTAGCGGGACACGATTTCTCCGCCTCATGGTCCCGGAAGATATTGATCCAATGGAAGGACTCAACAATCGTTATTTTACATCCTTTTTATGTCCCACCAAACATAATGGGGCTTATGCCCATGGTGAGACTCTTTTAAAGGAGGTTCAAAAGTCCGGTGCAAAAGGGGTCATCTTCCTTCTCTACAAATATTGTGAAACCCATTTTTTTGACTA
>CAZEKS010000220.1:0-4545 GCA_964512795.1 uncultured Syntrophaceae bacterium | reverse complement strand
GGGCCCTTTGAGACCCTGAAACGAGTTCAGGGTGACAAAAAGGAACGAATACAAAATTTAATTTGGACAAGAGTGGTCGTTGTTGTGGGATAGACCAACGATTCATCTCGACAATCCCCAATTTACGAGCCTAAGATTGTCCTTCGTCCATTATATCTTTCTGTATCATATTCGGTTTGGACATCCACCAAATTTAATTTGCCAACGGCCTCCATTAATGGCACAGAGGCAATTCTCCCATTTCGATAGCTCACCATCTTTCCAAAATCTTCTTGAGCAATCAGGTCGACGCCAGCAATGCCAAAATACCTCCCCATCCGCCGATCATAGGCACAAGGAACCCCTCCACGCTGTAAGTGGCTGAGCGTAATGCTTCGCGTCTCGATTTCTGTCAACTGGGAAATCCATTTCGCAAGAAATTCTCCAATCCCCCCTAAAATCTTATGACCAAAGCTATCGACTTCTTCTTCTTTTATAATCTCTGAGTGTTCGGCTGGTTTCGCCCCTTCCGCCACGACAATGATTTCGTACCGGGCTCCTTTTCTCCTCCCCTCCATAACCAACTCATTGACCCTGTTAATCTCAAAATTGTATTCAGGAATCAGAATGATATAGGCCCCGCTTGACTCCCCTCCTTCCAGAGCTAACCAACCCGCATTTCTTCCCATCGTCTCAACGACAAATATTCTTCGATGAGAACCCGCAGTCGTTCGGAGGCGATCAATCTCTTCGGTAATGACATTTACAGCCGTTTCAAATCCCAGTGTATAATCCGTCCCAGAAAGGTCTTTGTCGATGGTCTTAGGAATGCCTACTACCTTTACGCCTTCGAGATAAAGCTTGTGAGCCACTCCGAGGGTATCTTCCCCCCCAATGGCCACTAAATAATCAAGATGATACTTGTCTATATGTTTGAGGACGATTTTGGATTGATTGTTCTTGGAATCATAGGGATTGGTTCGTGAAGTTCCGAGCATGGTCCCTCCATATCGATCCCAGGTTCTCACCATCTCCTCTGTCAAGCTGCAAATCCTTGGAGTCGGATCATCGTTGTCGCCATCCGGTAAAACAAGGCCTTTCCAGCCATCGCGAATTCCAACGACCTCAAATTCGATCTTCCTGGTCTTCCGGAGCCGATCATCCAACGCCGTTTTCACTACCCACTTGATCGCCGAATTGAGTCCGGCACAATCTCCACCACCCGTGAGAACTCCAATTCTTTTCTTTTCCATTTTCCTCTCCTAATCCTTAGGTCAATTTTCTGCAGAAAGTAATCCGATCATTACCGGGGTGATAATAATCCGGGATTCTCGCCACTTCTTGAAATCCATTTTTTAGATAAAATTTCTGAGTTTTTTCATACTGAGGTATGGTAGAGGTATCCGCAAGAATCATCCGCCCTCCCTCCGTTTTCACAACTTCCTCCAAAAAACTCAAGAGTTTTGAACCCACACCCTTTTCCTGGAAATCAGGGTCTACGGCGATCCAGTAGAGGTCGAAAGTTCCCCGGGTCATGGGAGTGAGGCCGTAACAGATATAACCGATGGCTTGATCCTGATCATCCGCCATGCAATAAATCTGATAATCCTTTTGGCTCTCATCCTCTAGCACGATATTGATCAATTCCATCGCCACATCGATTTCCGCAGAAGTGAAGGCAAGTGTCTTGTTCAGCATTGAAAGCAGCCCTGCTCTATCTTTCTCCGACAAGGGACGAATTTTCATCGAACCATTTTGAGGAACCATTTAATTTCCCTTTTCTACCACCTTGATCAGGGTGTTTGCAGGAATCGCCTGATCAAGATTCTTCCCATTGAGCAGGGCCATCTCTTTCAGTTTTTCATTTGGAACGCCAAACGACCGGAGGACATCCTCGAGGGTATCCGTGGCCTTGGCAGAACGAATGCGGATACGGTCAGGTCTTACATGGATCCTTTTGGAATCGGAAAGCTCTTTGAATTGGCGCATGGCATTTTCGAAGGCAGGCGCATAATTTTGAAACCGTTCGACAGAGGTCAGGCCATGAAAGACAAAGACATTCTTTCCCTTTTCAATGAAGTAAGACATCAACCGGTATGCTGCCTTCTGAGTGCGGACCTCCGAGATGACCCGCTGTGAAGGGAGACCATTCACTTCAATCCCATCAGACTTGATCACAGAAGCGCCCGTCTTGGTGATAAATTCCCTGGCCGCCTCTCTGGAGGAGGACCCTGATTTGGCAGAAAGCAAAATGAACGCATCCTCCCCCTCGCTGACCATCTGCACCTGTGATGGCTTATTATTGAGCTTCCATTTCACAGGCACGGGGAATTGAAACTTCAAGTTCGGGTGGTAGAAAACATTTTCTTCAACATATCCTTGCCGTGGATCGTCCCCAAACATGAGACCATCAATCTCTCTTAGGTAGGAATCACGGTTGATTTTTGAATCTCTTAGGTTGAGTTTCTGCTGCCATTCTATTGCTCTCATCCTGACGACTTGAACTCGGTTTTGTGGGCTCGGATGGGTGGAAAACCAACCGGGTAGGCCGCTCCGATCTGAGCCTGGGTTCATTCGTTCAAGGGTTTCAAAAAAACTGGCCAACTGTGTCGCGTCATAGCCTGTTTTGCTCGCATACTCTACTCCCAAATCATCCGCCTCTCTCTCGTTATCCCTGCTGAACCGAAGAAACAGCATTCCCGCTCCTAATTGGGCTAATCCTGAAAGGATTGGAGAATCGATGAGGATTGTTCCTACCCCCAATCCAAGCTGAGCCAACTGGGCCTTACTATATTGTTTTGCGGAATGTCGGGCTGCGATGTGACCAATTTCGTGTCCCATGACTCCCGCCAGCTCCGCTTCGTCGTTCAAGGTAGCGAGGATTCCGCGGCTGAAGTAGACATAACCACCAGGCACTGCAAACGCGTTGACCACGGATGCGTCAACGATCTTGAAACGGTAGCTCAGCTGTGGTCGGTGGGACACTTTACCCAACCGCTGGCAAAAACCATTCAGATAGGCCGTCAATTTAGCGTCTTCAAAAACACCATACTCCTTAATAACTTCAGCATCTGTTTGATGACCGAGCTTGACCTCATCCGCCTCGCTTAGGAGCATCAGCTCATGCTTGCCGCTTACAGGGTTAACGGCGCACGAGAGGATCCCAGCAAGAAGACCGATCAAGCCAAATCCCAAAAAAGCTGTCCTCATGCATTTCTTAAGCATGGCATTCCTCCTATACATTTAACGAACGCTCACAATTCTACACAAATCTAGAGGTGAAACTCACGATTTAAATTCTACACTCCCTCTGAATCAATTTCGCTTAAGTAAAAGATAAAGAAAAAAGAGAGGTGTGTCAACCCTTCGGCTCTCCCACTGAAGGCTGTGCATTGCCCTCGGTCTGAGACTTCGGCGAGCGCGATCGAGCGGGTCAACTGGATATTTTTGATGAAATTAGATTTACAGAGAAATTAAAAACTTGAATAGCATGCTTGAATGATGTTGGAGATAACGTTTTGATTGTTGATTGACCTGTCGATGTGCATTTTATTGATCAGAGGAGGAAGTGGAGATATTTGAATAGATGCAAGGTGAGCTTAAGGGCGCAAGAAGGTAGTCCCTGCCCCGGCTCCTTGACGCTCTATTTTTGATTCAGACCCCTCGAAGTCAAAGCCCAAGGGAGGTTTAGGGCGGGAAATTTCCCCGGTTATTTTATCAATAGATATCCGTATAAAAAGGATGTTGTCCATATCTACATTGTCGCCCCAGAACTTCTTCCCAAACCCAATGATGGATTTCGGAGTAACTCTGTATATATCTTTTCTTCTCTCTGGCAATACCCCAAGCAATTCGTACCCTCTCATGTCATTGCGCCAGTAGTATTCATAAGCTACCATTCTGTCATCCTCCACTCAACTTTTCAATTACTCAAAAAGAGCAATTTCAATGCCAGATTTCAACGGTGATAATAAGTTATTAAAGTTAAACCGTTTTCCTAAAATATAGAAATTTTCTTCAAGAACAAAAATGGAAGACATTTTCACAATAGTCCCCAATAGTTGCCATTAAATTATAATAAGTTTTCCTATTCTCCTTTGATTTCTAAATCACTCCTTCTGTGAAAGAATTTACTCAAACCATGTCCCTCACCCGTCCTCTCGTCTCCTGCCTGCCCCGCCCTCGGTCGGGACCGGGGCCAGTAGACCGGGGGGCGAAGGGAGAAATTTCGTAAACCCCGTTAGAAAGGGCAGGGCTTTGACCCCGCCCTAAATAAGGAACTGATACTTTCTATTTCTACCATCCCCAGCATAAATGCTGGGGCTTTCTAACGGGGTAAAGTTATTTTCGAGACGCCGCACTAAAAATGTGATATATTCAATTTCAGGAGAGGGAGATAGAAAGAACTCTGTCCACGAAATGAATAGCACCCGCTTCATTATTCAATCTCACAAATTTTGCCTTTGCTTCGCTTTGGCAATACCGCTGGCTTCCATTAATCGGGGGGCGACTGGAGAGATATCTTTATGAATCATAAAGCATTTCAGGACTACTACCCAGATGAAC
>CAZEKS010000219.1:0-4558 GCA_964512795.1 uncultured Syntrophaceae bacterium | reverse complement strand
AGTTTATGCTTGCACCCCATCACGGACGGGATTCAAACAGATCATGGACATTTCTTGATAAAATTAAACCAAAATTTTCTGTTTTGGGCTGTGCGGCGTCGGAACATCTTGCTTATGATGCCTGGAATAGAAGAGAACTGCTAAAAATTACTCAAAATCAAGCCGGGAATACTGCAGTCTACCCTAGTGATTCTGGTTTATCAATTTATATCCAAAACAAAAATTTTGTCGAGGCATGCGGATTGCCCGCAGAGACAACAGATAAATATGGCAATTATCTCCTTACGTTTATAGAGAAATCAAAACAATATTAGTGTTTAGAAAATAATGAAACCTAATAATTAGGATTTTGGTTATCCCGATGAATCAGCTGGCTGTTCCGATTGAAGGTAGCCACTTAATCCGATCCATTGCGGCCCCCCTCTCGTAGCGAAGCGACGCTGAGGTTTTTTGATATTTGAAAATATGAGGGGACCTAGGTTCTAAAACAACTTGCCGGTAATTGCTCGAAAAACCACATCAGAGTACGGGCAGGCTCCTCAAGTCGGGTATGAGGGAGCATACTGTTTATGGACAAACACTAATTATTTCCTTGATTCTTTTTTTCTGCGTACCTTCTTACTCCCCGGTTCTGCTCTATCGCACCACCCTCTGGCGTTTTGAAACATTTGAATCCATGGGGATTCCCTGACCCCATCCTTCAGATCATCGGGCAACCACAGCCATTGCCATTTCAAAAAGGACTGCTCCGGATGGGGCATCATGGCCAGATGTCGTCCGTCAGGCGAGCTGACATAGGGCAAATCGCTTTTTCGCCGCTTGGCTCTACCTTCCAAAACCACAGATAAAATTATCCGCCCTCTTCCTTCCTCATTCCCTGAATGATGAACTGAAACAATTCAAAAGCGTCTCGGGTGATCCTATCGTGCCCTTCTTTGTCGGTAATTCCCATGAATTTCGCTATCGATACAGGGCCAAGTGATTTCATGTCTTTGAAGTTCTCTTCGATATTCTTGAAAGCTTCTTTCATTAATCCATGATTTCTCAGTTTCCTTAGCTCGGACAAGACTGAGTTAGGACCTTCTTTGTAATATCTTGCGAGCATATAAAGATCGTAGGCATCCTTTTCGTTTGTCCGTTCACCTAATGCAATTCCTTTCATCACAAAACAGGCTGTGACATCCGCCACCATAATGTCTAACTCGATATTTGCTCCGTTTGATATTGGTCCTGATAAATGAATTACGTCTGCATGATTAAACACAATGTCAGTTCCACGCCCCTTCCTGGCAAGCATATCTTGTATTATTTGATGTCTTCTCTTTTTAGGCGTGCCACCGTATTCAGGGGCCAAAAAATCAATTCTCACCTCTATTTCTTTCCCGTTTTCAAGGGCAACCCTTTTCAAGAAGCTTGCTGGGATGTCTCTCCCCAGGGCGTCTTTCCTTTGATAGAATCCTCTTTCTGAAAGAATCTCAAGGATAGTCTTGTATTCCGTCTCTGGAATGGAAAAAGCATCCAGCGCGACATCGATATCCAAAGAACCAACGTGCTGGTTATATTCACCAGAATACTTATATTTTTCAAGAAGAAAATAAGGCACCCACCCTCCAATGAGCACTATTTGATTACGGTAAGGCTTCAAATATAGAAAAAGCTCGCGCATAACCATTACACATGCTTCTATTTCCTCAACCGTAAATCTCATCTTCACGCCTCAGAATTTTATGATCCTCTCCCTTAGAAATTCAGCCTGCTCCCTTCCACGTCCTACATATTTATATAAGTCGAGATATATCTGCACTGGGTTCGCAACCTTAACAGAATCAACTTCTTCAGTTTTATAATAAACCCCATCATCATAGGGCAACAGTATCTGTAAATTTGCTCCGGAGGGGACCTCTTTTAGCTCAAGACCCCTTTTCAGTTCCTCCACGTCACCACTGAAATAGCTCGTGGCCATATTGTATCTTGTGAATGGTGCGAGGCGGTTAGCACCTGAAAAAAGCGTTAGGGCATACTGGATCTTTTCCGTCTTACAGAATTCGGCGAGCTGTTTTTCGATCTGGGACACCTGCATAATTGAATAAAGATTCAAGATTCCGCTTCTCTCAGAACGATAATTCTCTCTCCATAGGTCAAGGAGCTTCATTTTATCGATTATTTTTGAACCCTCTGGTTGTTCCAACCAGAGTCCGAATTCATCCAACTTCTTATTGACTTTCGATAGTTGACCAAGGCTGACCCAAACTTCCCTGGCTATGTTCCGATAGCTATTTCCTGATCCTTCTTTTTCTGAACCCTTGAGCAAATAGAACCTCAATATCCTTTCTGCCTTTGGGTTAAATAGTCCTGTTGGTTCACTCGGGTATTTGAATTTGTTCGGTTTTCCTTCTATCTCCATGTAAAAGGAGTCAAAATCCAAGTAAGCATTCCCGGAGAGGTCCAAGAATCCAATCCCGATCTTCTTGCAAATCTCCCTTCCCAACTCGGATATGTAAGGTGCGATAATTACCGGATAGCCTTTTCTTCCTCGTTGGCTTATTTCTAAAAGCTGCAATCCTTTTTCTCTTAATTGCTTAGGGTATCTTTGACTAGCCACTTCACAGAGAAGGTTTTTCGGTTTGTCCCCGACCTTTAGACGTAGTACAATATCGAGCATCTTCCCGATCGAAGAATCCTTAGACAGTGCGGCCACGGCAACGGCGGTGGCATCTTTAAGCTTCGGGAAAAGCTGCCTGAAATCGGCCTTGAATTTTCGTTCAATTTCTTTTTCGGTCATTTGTGTTCACCGTATTCAGGATGTTCACTATTTAGTGAACACTATAATTTAAGTGAACGGAAATGTCAAGTAGATTTTAGTTTGTAATACGACTAAGGTATATAGGACGCCCTCGACGCAGGGGAAAATTGGGGATAAGGAGATGGGGCGATACAGGGTTGGGTGGATAAAAGGTCTTCTGGATGCCGGATCAAGTCCGGCATGACAGAATGACCAACTTACGGATAGCAGCTATTTCTTTGATTATTTCTTTCTTCGTATTTTCTTGGCCCCAAAATTTACTCCGTTGCACCACCCTCTGGCATTTTGAAACATTTGAATCCATGGGGATTCCTTGATCCCATCCTTCATATCACTGGGCAACCATGGCCATTGCCATTTGAGAAATGATCGTTCCGGATGGGGCATCATGGCCAGATGTCGGCCGTCCGGCGTACAAAGTCCTGTGATGCCAAAAGGCGATCCATTCGGATTAAAAGGATAGCTTTTTGAAATCTTCCTATCCACATTTCCCTCATCATCGACGAAGACGACGGAAACAAGTTTCTGGCGGATGACCTCCTCCATCAGGGTTTCATCGGGGAAGTGAAGCCTTCCTTCGCCGTGAGCGACCCAAATTCCGAGTGTTGAATCGGCCATGCCTTTGAACATGATCGCCGGACTATCCAAGATTTTGACGGTCACCCAGCGAGATTCAAACCGTCCGGACAGATTTTGAACAAACCTGGGTTGTTGATGGTCAGGAATTCCAAGCCAGGGCACCCATCCGAGGAGTGCGAAGAGTTGGCAGCCGTTGCACACCCCTAAAGAAAATGTATCGGATCGACGATAAAAATCGTCAAACATCCCCCTCAGGTTTTCATTGAACCGGATTGCTGCAGCCCACCCCTTGGCGCTTTCCGGAACATCGGCGTAGGAAAACCCTCCGACAGCAACCAGTCCTCTGAACCGGTCGAGCGTGATTCGCCCGCTGATCAGATCATTCATCGTGACGTCCCACGGGCTGAAACCTGCCTGATAAAAAGCAGAGGTCATCTCGCGATCGCCGTTGCTTCCCTCCTCCCGAAGGATCGCCACCATCGGTTTTTCCTTGCTTTTGAGAAGACGCGCCGGCGTCCGTTTGGACCTAAAAGGAACCCGATAGGTTGGCCCTTTTCGGTCAAAAATATTCTTTCGTTCCTCATAGGCACATTGGGGATTCATCTGAAGGCGCTCGATCTGATAGGACGTTTCTTCCCACCATTCGCGAAGGACGGGCATGTCCGATTCAAGAACCTTTTGCGAATGATAGGTCACAAGAATTTTCTTTTCCTCCGTCGTTTCCCCGATCAGAGTCGAGTCCAGATGAAAAGAATCGAGAATCTCCAGCGCCTTCTTGACGTCATTCCGATGACACTCGACGACGGCGCCTAGCTCTTCAGCAAAGAGTCTTTCAAGGGGGCTCCAGGAGCCGTTCATTCGAATTCTCAAACCGCAGTTTCCGGAAAAGGCCATTTCGAGACACGTCGTGATCAGGCCCCCGTCGCTGATGTCGTGGCCCGCGAGGATTAGATTCTCCGACATTAACTTTTGGATCGCATGGAATGCCCGCTTCAGGGTTTCGGGATCATCCACGTCAGGAGATTCGTTTCCAATTTGCCCGTATACCTGTGCAAATGCCGAACCCCCAAGCCGAGCCTGATGCTTAGCGATTTCAATGAAGATGAGCTGGCTGTGCCCTGGGTTTTTGATATCCGGAGTGACCACCTTCGTGATATCGGGCATCGTCGCGTAAGC
>CAZEKS010000218.1:0-4605 GCA_964512795.1 uncultured Syntrophaceae bacterium | reverse complement strand
TTTGATGGTTGAAATGGTTGATTTCTAAAGGAATTCTATGAAAGTTGGATTTCGGTAAAAAATAAAAAGTGACATTTATTGTCAACAAAAAATTCATATTCTTTCCCGATTACGGGAAGCTTACAATATTGGAATGAAAGGCCTGAATAACGCAGCAATTAATAGGGGTGGAACACCCTAACCCACATCAGTGGATATTTTCCCGCTATATGCCCCTCTGAAGTTTTGCTATGTGGAGAAGAAATCGACACCCATATCATACCGGTCATTATCACTCGAAATGTTGCATGGAGACAAGATTTTCAGAAATCACGACTTCAGGAAGAAATATTTGCTTAACCCATTAATTGCGGGTCCGAGATCACTTTTCGTTGAATTTCTCTATTTAGGATGACTCCAAATTCCTATTCTTGTAGGGCAGAAAGCAATTTTTCTGCCTGGTATCCGGATTTTTCTTCGGCCTTTTGCCATGTTTGAATCATTGAGTAACATCTCTATAATTTGTCTTGTGAAGTCATCGAGGTATTTCAGACTTGACTGAAGATCTAAGCTTAGGTATTAGTTGGGTATAAAATCCCAGATGGAAAGGAGGGCCTATGAAGGAGAAGGTTGTTATTTATGGCAAAGGAGGTTGACCCTATACGGAGAAGGCTAGGTCAGCCTATGGCAATACTGCAAAATACTACGACGTTGAATCAGACAGTAAAAGCTTAGAAGAGATGTTAAAGTATTCCAAGGGTGTTCGGAACGTGCCTGTTATTGTTGAGGGAAGTAAGGTTACTGTTGGTTATGGAGGGTCCTGAGGAATATGAGTGGCCGGTAGTGTGCCGGTACATTTGGCAATAATACTGAGTACAGATAGGCCCGCCATTTAAGATTAACAACTGGTTGTGCCCATAAAATAGTGGACATCAACCACTTCCAGAGTTGCTCCCATTCGGCCTTCTCCGGGATATTCCTTTCCGTTCTTCAACAATCGGACATCTAAACTAATCTGGCCATCCCCATCCAACAAGGTTTGGAATTTTGTAATTGGAATTTGTTTGTAATTTAGTCCCGCCTGGGCGGGATTGGGATTTGGTGCTTATCAATAATCCCTTCTTAAAACCCGTCTTTTAGAAATGTCTTCACGTCAATATTTTCCCCATCTGTGATTACCGTGATGGCGCCCTGTTTATCCGTTCTCAAAATCCTTGAACCCCATTGTAAGTATCCATTGGTGTTGGGGGAGAGGAAGTTTATTTGGAGGATCAAGGCGGGTTTTAATGGTAAGAGCATAAGTCTTGGGATTGTAGGGTGAAAGAGGCTGATTGATCATCCCTCTATGGAGCAAATTCTCCGGAAGGTGGAGAAGATATTTGGGGCGAGAGAAGAAGAACTTTTAGAAAAAGGGAGTCGATCGAATATGGCTCGGAGGGTTGCCCTTTATCTGGTCCAGCGTTATACAGGACTTAGCAATAGAAAGATTGGGGAAAGGTTTGGTAAAATTGGGGCCAGTGGGGGGAGTAAGGCAGTTTCACGAGTGAAAGGAGAGATTGTCTCAGATAAGAAATTGGCGAAGTTCGTGAGCAAGCTTGATTCATCTTTCAACCCCTGACATCATTTCTTGTAAAGGAGTTAGGAATGTCATTGGCCGAGGTGGCCCGGTTATTGGGTGTTTCCACGTCTGCCATTTCTAAGATATTGCAAAGAAGAAGCCAAGGGAGCAAAGAGTAATTCACAACGTCCCCTCCTATAATAGGATTTTGTGTCCCCAATGTCATACACAACTTATCTTATCCGCTGTACGTGCAGCTTGCAGCCAATCCTTGCAATGTCTTGTTGTCTGAGATGATGTCGTGCGGAATGAGTAAGTATGACCAGGGCTTTCCACTGTGTTTCTGTTCATGAGCTGTTGTGTTCTTGCACCATTCCAGAGCGGCCTCGGCTTTGGCCTGCACTTCTTTGTCTGTCATTTCGGCAGCACTCTTCGTCTCACAGAGGAACTTGGTCGATTCTGTTTCCGCTACAAAGTCAGGTTCGTAGGATGCGTCGCTCGTATAGTGAATCTGGAAATTTCCTTTAGCAGGCTTGAACCACTTCGTGACTTCCTTGTCGTTCTCAAGGATCACGGCAAAGCGACGTTCTGAATCCGAGTCAAACTTTTGAACCCGGTATAGACATTTTCTAAACCCGCTAAAAAGCATCTTGCGGATGTCATGTTTGTCGGACACCGGTGCACGGAAGTCCCGCTCGCTTTCCCCGGCAGGGGCGGAATAGTTGTTAGGCCGGAGTGTTGTGAATCCTTTGCTCACATGTGCCTCATAAGCAGCCGCCTTTTCCTCGTAATGCTCTTGCATCTGCGAGTGGATCAGGTTCACCAATGACTGCTGATGGTATTGCAGGACATTGACCACCTCGTCTTCGCTGTTGAGGTAGGACCGAAGGTGGGCCACAACCTGCCCGGCCAGTTTATAGAGTAATTCCGCATGATCGTCGTAGCAGATATCGTTGAAGTCGATGAGACCTCGGACAAGGTAGTCTTCGAGCCGTTCTTCCGGTAAGATGCCGGTACCGCTCATCAGCCGGTGTTGCTCCCGCCGGTGCAGTTCCTGGATAAGAATCTCATTATCCACTGGCAAGAGACGTATGGAGGATAGATTAAGACTGAATTCCCGGTACCTCCGAGTTACATCGCCGACCGGCTGAACAATGATGCGCGGGATGTCAATGGAAAGCTCATTGCGAAGGGTAATGGTTGAGGCCACCACCTTGGCCACGTCCACTTTTTCACCGATCCCTTCCAGTTCCTTCTGGACCGGGGTAATAATCTCCTTAACCTTTTCGACAATCTGCTGCTGGATTTCGGGCTTGGTCAGGTCAGAGGAACGTGGTAAACGTTCGAACTCCCTCCGGATAACTTCAAGTGTAGCCTTTGCAGCCTCCTGCTCCTTCGAGTTTTCAAAGAGCATCGCCTGTTTTCCAGTGCCTTCTGATTTGTCATAGGCGGTTAAGCCTTCCGAAACGCGGTTCATGATTTCAGGCTCAGCTACATAAACCTTGTTCCTGTCGTCGGTGATGTGGATAACCGTCAAGCCGCCCCGGATGATGGAATCCGGGCTGTTCGCATAATCCACAATCTCCTGGAACTTGTCATGTGAGACGATGGTTAGCCGGTCTACCGGGCCCACTTCCGTCCTCTTACCATAAGGAAGGCGAAGCCCCCGCCCAATGGACTGCTCTACCAGTGTCTTCGAGTTTGCTGCCCGGAGTGGAACGATGGTATAGAGGTTGGTAACGTCCCATCCTTCTTTCAGCATGTTTACGTGGATGACGATTTCCGTGGGATTTTCGGGCTTCTCCACGTTGATGAGCTGTTCGATGGTTTCATCCTTCTCCTCCCCGCTCTGCTTGGGATGGACCTGAATAACCTTGCCCTTGTAACGGCCCTCAAAGAATGTTTCATCTTCGATTATTTTCATAAGGGAGTTGGCGTGTTCCGTGTCTCGCGCAATTATCAACAGGAAGGACTTTACAATGGGCCTGCCATTCTCTCGGGCGTAAATCTCCAGCTCTACCTTGGTGTTCTCGTGGATGCGTACTCCATCCTCCAATTTTAGTCGTTCCAACCCGGCATCATCGTAGTTGCGAACATCAAAGTTTTCACGGGTGGCAACAGCGGGCTCTTTGACAAACCCGTCTGCCATTGCATTCGAGAGCGGATAGCTATAGATGACGTTCCTGAATGCCTCCTGGGTACCGCCCTTTTCCACCTGAGGCGTTGCCGTAAGCTCAAGGCCTAAGATTGGTTTAAGCTCGCTGATGGCCTTCATCCCCGCTGATGCCCGGTAGCGGTGCGATTCATCCATCAGGAGCACCAAATCATTTAGATTGGATAGATATTCAAAATAGCTCTGGCCAATGTATTCCTGAAGTCTTCGGAAACGGGGGATGTTGCTCTTGACAGCTCCTTTCGGTGTTTCTGTACTCGTGATCTTGGAAATATTTAAGATGTTGATATGGACAGGGCGTTCCCATTCTATGCCCGGCAGGTAATCCTTTTGTCGGATACCACGGCCACTTTCGTAGTTGTCGCCGGTGATGATTTCGGGTGGGGTCACGGCGAACTCTGCGATGCCCTGGAAGACGTACTTAGGGGTATTGGGAGTAAAGTCCGTAGTGAGCTTATTGTAAATAGTGAGATTTGGCGCGAGCACAAAGAAATGCCGGATATTCCTGGTCTTGAAGAGGTATGAAATGAAGGCCCCCATGAGACGGGTTTTACCCACCCCGGTTGCCAGCGCAAAGCAAAGTGATGGAAAATCGCGCTCGAAGTCGGAGACCGAAGGGAATTCGGACTGAATCACCTGAAGTGCCTGATCGAGGTCGACATTTTTCTCAAGCGGGATGATATCGCAAACCCTGGCGAGAATCTCCAGTGATATACGTTGAGGCGGGCGGAGGCTCAAGCGATTGGAGATCGTATTTACATGCGAGCCATTCATTTCCTTTTCCTCCGGCCTTTTCGCTCAAGTTGCCTGGCCACCTTCTCAAATTCCTCTTCTTCTTTGGCCGCTTCTTCGACAAGGCGGTGCCGGTTGAATTTCTGATATTCCTCCAGTGCCA
>CAZEKS010000217.1:0-4620 GCA_964512795.1 uncultured Syntrophaceae bacterium | reverse complement strand
GCCAAAAGGTCTGAGCATGACGGCCGTGCTGAAAGTGAGGATTTTGACAAAAATCGAAACGACCTTCGAAAAGGTATCGATGGATCTGGCCGTCCAGAGCCCAATGGGTTCAGGATGCATCAACGCAATAGACTTCGGTACCAATTCACCAAAGATCAGGGAAAAATAAGTGATGATGACGACCACAATCCCGATGGCAATAGGCCCGGCTGCTAAAGATATTGCTTTGATCGGCACCTCTTTTAGCAAAGGTTCAATCACCTTTACGGATGCCGCGCCACCAATTGCTGATGCAAGAACACCCATTAAAGTGATCCCAATCTGGATGGTGGCCAGAAACCGGTCCGGTTCTTCTTTGAGTTTTAGAAAGATTTTTGCATTTCTTTTTCCACTTTCGGCCATCTGTTTGATGTTGATTTTCCTCGCGGTTACCACCGCAATCTCTGTCCCAGCTAAATAGCCGCTTAAGAGGATAAGTATAGCAATGAGAAATATTTCTACAAAAAGTCCTTCCATTTTATACCCTCCTATTTTTTGTTCGAGGACCAAAGAAGAGGTAAAAAGAAAATAGCAAACGACCGAATTCCATCCAATAGGTTTATAAAAGGAGAAATCTTCAGAATTTGATTCGTTTCAGTCTTTCGATCGCCTCTTTCAACCTTTTTTCATCGACCGTAAGGGCCATCCGGATATAGCCTTCTCCTTCCTCTCCAAAACCATTTCCTGGAGTCGCGACGATCCCCCCCTGCTCGATCAGGAGCGCGGCGAATTGGGCAGAGGTATATTCCTTTGGAACTCGGATCCATAGATAGAAAGTCGCTTTCGGGAGATCCACTTCTAACCCCATTTCTTGAAGACCCTTGACCATCACATCTCTTCGGCTCTCATAAATTTTGATGATTTCGGGAAGCGGAGTGTCCAGATGATCGAGGGCCTCTGTTCCTGCTTCCTGGATCGCTTGAAAGAGACCGGAATCGATATTGGTCTTCACCCTTCCCAAACCGGAGAGTATCTCAGAATGCCCCACCGCAAATCCAATTCTCCATCCCGTCATATTAAAGGTTTTTGAGAGGCTGTGAAATTCGACTCCCACCTCTTTGGCCCCTTCCACTTCCAAAAAACTGAGAGGTTGGTATCCATCAAAAGCGATTTCTGAATAGGCGGCATCATGGCACACGATGATCTGGTAGCGCCGGGCAAAGGTTACGACCTCTTCAAAGAAAGGTCTCTCAGCGATGGCGGAGGTGGGATTATTGGGATAGTTGATGAAAAGGAGTTTTGCTTTTTTGACTACCGTCTCAGGAATCTCCGAGAGGTTTGGTAGAAATCCATTCTCTTTACGAAGCGGCAAGAAATAAGGGGTGCCTCCAGCGAAAAGAGTCGAGATACGATAAACAGGATAGCCGGGAGTAGGAATCAGGACATAATCCCCGGGGTTGACAAAGGCGAGAGGGATATGGGCGATGCCTTCCTTCGAGCCGATGAGGGAGAGCACCTCTGTTCCCGGATCAAGCTTGACGCCAAACCTCCTTTCATACCATTGGGCGACCGCCGTTCTGAATTCAATCATCCCTTCATAGGAAGGGTACCGGTGGTTCTTAGAATTTTCCGCCGCTTTTTTTAATCGTTCAATGATCGGTTTAGGGGTGGGGAGGTCCGGATCTCCAATCCCCAGGTCGATGAGATCCACTCCCTTCTTCCTCATCTCCTCTTTCTTCTTGTCTATCTCTGCGAAGAGATAACGAGGGATCTGATCAATTCTTTTTGCCATCTCGATTCGCATCGGGTTTTCTCTCTTTCTTCGGAATTCTCCTTGAATAACGGACACGCAGCACGCCTGCCTACGGTAGGCAGGGACACGCCTACGTGCTGAAACGCCTGTTTGTGCTACCCAACTCGCCGAACAAGTCTTTGATAGATATTAAGGAGTCCTTAATTGAAAAGACATATTTTTGTAAAAATCTCCCCTAACCCCTCTTTGCCAAAGAGGGGGAATTCCTCCCTTTTGCAAAGGGAGGGTAGGAGGGATTTGGTCTTCAATGTCCATACAATTATGGACTCCTTAGCAAGAGCTTCTACGAAGCCGAGCGCTCCGGCAGATACGGTCACGATTTTTAATGTTATCTTAAGGGCTTTCCATTTGAAATTCAAGGTAAAAAATGCTTTGTCCAAAAACATCTTTTGCCTGTTGATTCTACTGAGAAAGGGATTTTTGTATTGACATCCTAAGCCCTTCCTATCATAATTATGGAACTTTTGGGAACTTTTCATATGAAAAAGAGAATATTTCTAAAATGGATGATCTTGTTGCCCATCGCCCTCTCCCTTCTTCTTGGATGCGGTGGAAAAGGGAAGGATATCAAAACCATTCAAGGAGATCCTGAACTCCTTTATAAACAAGGATTGGCTCGATTCAATAAGAGAGACTATCCCGAGGCCCTGAAGAAATTCGAAGAGTTGAAGTCGAATTTTCCCGACAGCCCCCCCTATACCATTTTGGCAGAACTGAAGGTCGGCGATTGTCATTTCTTGCAGAAGGAATATGTAGAGGCGATTGCGGCTTATGAAGAGTTTAAGAAGATTCATCCGGGCCATGAAGAGATCCCTTATGTTCAGTATCAAATTGGGATGTCCTATTTCAATCAGATGTTTACCCTTGATCGGGATCAGACTCCCACGAAGAAGGCCCTCTCCAGTTTGGAATATCTCATCGCCAATTATCCCCCCAGTCTCTTTACCGAGAAGGCAAAGGAAAAAATTGGTGTCTGTAAGAAACGGCTGGCTGACCATGAATTCTATATTGGAAATTTCTATTACAAACAAGGAAAATTTCAAGCTGCTGCTACACGTTTTGAGGGATTATTAGAAAAATTTCCTAAAGACCCTGATGAGGACAAAACGCTCCACTTCTTAGGAAAGAGTTATCTTGAACTCGAACAATGGGAGAAGGCCGAAGTCGTCTTTACAAAAATCGTCACCGAATATCCCCAAAGCCCTTACTATAAAGAAGCCAAGGCGATTGTTGATCAAGGCAAGACAGGAATGAAGATCTCTCGCCGTAAAAACAAGGTCTCCGATAAGAAAGACGAGGGTGCTGGGATAGAACTCGATAGGGTTGCCTTGGTCAAATTCGAAGAGGAAGGAAAACAGCCTGTTTCTCTGAAGGAGGGGAAAAAAGTTGAGATAAGGAAGGAAGAAGAGAAATCGTCTTCCCTCCCTGTGACGAGTGAGTCGGCTAAGGCTATTCCTCTGTCTCCCCCTTCTGCTAAAACAGCACCTGAGGTGGAAGTGAAACCCGTCGAGGAGAACCGGATAGCCGTATTACCGAGTTCCCCTGCACCTTCCCAGGATAAAGAAAAAGTCAAGAAAGGGATTTCTCCTGAGACTAAGGAAACCAAGCTTGTGGATAAAAGCCAACCCATCGATATCACCTCCGACAAAGTGGAGGCCTACTGGAAGGAGAATTTGATCATCTTTAAAGGGAATGTCATTGCACGGCAGAAGGATATGGTGATCTATGCTGATTCCTTAGAGGCGATAATCATTGAAGACGGTAAGGGAATCGATCGGGTGACTGCCGGGGGAAATGTGAAAATCCAACAGGGTCTTCGGGTCGCCCATTGTCAGAAGGCGGTTTTTTACAACCTTGACCAAAAAGTGGTTTTGACGGGTGAGCCAATAGTTTCCGAAGGAGAGAATGTCGTTTCAGGAGATGAGATCATTGTTGATATCGATAAGAATCGGGTCGAGGTAAAAGGAGGGGCGAGTGGACGAGGAAAGGCGAAGATTGAGCCCGGAGAAATTGAAAAGCTGAAATGAGAAGAAGTCTCCTCTCCTTTCTGCTCCCCATTCTTTTTCTCTTGGCCTGCCAGGTTTCCGAAGAAGAAAAAATCTATCAATTGTTGAATCGAAGACAAGAGGCCCTCCAGAAAAGAGACCTCTCCCTTTACCTCTCCTGCATCTCCAACGCCTATCAAGATAAGGAGGAAGACTTTAGCCGACTTCAAAAACGGATCGAGGGGTATTTTAAAACCTTCAATCGGATTTCCTACTCCAGTTGGGACCGATCTATCCAAATCGACGGAGAAACCGCAATCGTCCTCCAGCCATTTCATTTGGAAGCAGAGAAAGGAGGGAAGGAAAATCGCTATTCTGGCAAAGAGGTCCTTTTTTTGAAGAAAGAGGGAAAGGAATGGAAAATCATCAAGGGACTGTAAACCTCGGGGAAGAAGCTTAGGAAATAGGCGGAAGGCAGAAAGCAGTGACAATTAGTAAATAGAGGTGAGTTTAAAAGTGCAAAGACGCCCCCATAGGGCGGTTCTCTTTTTAGGCTTGGTCCTCACAAAATTGACAATTTGGAGAAGAACTAATAAAATAAAGTAGTTATATTCTATCTGGATTTAGGTATGTTTGAAAATCTTTCAACCAAATTAGATTCGATTTTTAAGAAACTGAGAGGCCATGGAAAATTGACGGAGCAGAATATCCAAGAAGCCTTAAAGGAAGTGAGGATTGCCCTCTTGGAGGCGGATGTCAATTTCAAGGTCGTCAAGGATTTTGTCCACCAAGTCCAGGGAAGGGCGGTCGGTCAGGAAGTGATGGGGAGCCTCACACCCGCTC
>CAZEKS010000216.1:0-4644 GCA_964512795.1 uncultured Syntrophaceae bacterium | reverse complement strand
CATCCATACAATAGTCAGGCACGTTGGCAACGATGATTCCCAAATCCGTGGCTGCTTTGAGATCCACGGAGTCCACTCCAACTCCGTAGCGTGAAACCACCTTGCATTTTGGAAGGCTTTCAAGAACCTTCCGGGGCAAGAGCGCATACTGGTTAATGAGTCCATCTGCCTCCTTGCAGGCTTGAATCAGATCATTCTCTTCCCTGACTTGGGCAAGAATCAATTCAGCGCCAATTCGCTCAAACTCTTCCTTTTCCTCATCGATAGAACCCTGGTCACAGTCGGTGATGATCACCTGATACGGATGTCGTTCCATTTTACCCTCCCTTATTTTATGGAATCAAAATCACCTTAGCAGCCTGAAGGTTTTCTAATAGATGAAAGGCCTCCTCCCACTTTTGGAGAGGGAGCTTGTGGGTGATGATTTTTTCAATCGGCAACACACCTTTTGAGACGAGGCCGATCGTCGTTTCCCAGGCCGTCCAGCTACTAGAGAAACAGAAATCGTAACGGAGGGCCTTGAAGATTCCACGATCGTAAGGAATGGGAACTTCTTCTTTGCCTGAAATGCCTATGGCGCAAATTCTTCCCAATCTTCTTACCATCTCAAAGGCTTGAAAGATCGCCTTTCCACCGCCTGAGGTCTCAATGAGGAAATCGACACCAAGACCGTTTGTTATCTCCAAGACCTTCTTCACAGGATCCTCTTGATCGACATTGATGGTGAAATCCGCCCCTAGCTCTCTTGCCTTTCCGAATCGGAGGCCTTCATCCGAACTCCTTCCTGTTACCCCTGCGATTCTTGTTCCTGCTGCCTTTGCAACGGCAAGGGAGATGAGGCCAATGGGCCCTGGCCCGGTGATGACCACAGACTCTCCCGCCTGTAGCTTGCTTCTTTCGATGATGGATGTGACGCAGATGGCGGTAGGTTCGATCACCGCCCCCACCTCAAAGGGGACGTTGTCCGGCAGGGAATGGAGAAGACGGGCAGGGCCTACGACATACTTGGTGTAAGCACCGTTGACGCCGATGCCATAAGGCCTCTTCTGCTCACAGACCTGAGGAAACCCGCTCTGGCACATATAGCAAGTGCCACAAGAGCCAGTTCGTGTCTCACTGACAATCCGATCCCCAATCTTCCACCCCTTTACTTCTTTTCCGACCTCAATGATCACTCCGGAGAATTCGTGTCCCAAAACGACTGGAGGCCAGTAGGGGTGACTATCGTGATAGATATGGAGATCGCTTCCGCAGACCGATACAGCCTTCACCTCGATCAGGACCTCATCGTCCTTCTTGATCTTTGGTTCAGGAATCTCCTGGATTTCAACCAGTCCTTTTCCTTTTCCGTATTTCACCACTGCTTTCATTTGGCCTCCTTTTAACTGTAACGCCCTCAGTTCATGGGGGCGAATCTTCCGTTTCCGTCGGCAATAAATGCCGACGCTACGTTTTCTGTTTTTGGATCACAGGCAAGATCTCGCCACCTCTTTGAAGGACAGCGACTTTCGCATCACGACCCTGTAGCGAAAAGGCAATGTCTAATGCCTCTTGTGGAGCTCGGGCGTAGATAAGACCTAATTTTTCTGTTTCAGTTTTCGATATCCCCTGGGAAACCATGATCCCCTTTGCCCTTTCCTTGATCACTCTTCCAACATGGACGAGATGAGCCGCGACTGTCAATTTCTTAATGATCCCCTTTCGGACCTTCTGATCAACGTCTTCAAATGTTTGATACCCAAATTCAAGAACCTCCGGATGGCTTGGTGAGATTCCCTCCGGACAAGGGGAGACCAGGATCACCACACCCCCCTGTTTGACTGCCAACTCGGCTGCATAAATCCCTTTTGATGCCAGCCAGAGCTCTGAATCATAGGGATGGGAGTCAGCGATGACAATGTCAGCCTCTTGAGGAAGTTTCGATTGATAGACCTCACGGGATCGAATGGCACCGGTTCGATAAGCCTGAATGGGATCTCCTGCCACCACCTCCACCACCCGATCGGAACCATCCTGAATGGTATTGATGATCCATTTCAACCCTGCTCTTTGAGCGACCCGCTCAATTTCTTGTTTGACCGGATTTTCAATCTTTCCTAAGATCTCCCGTCCTGTAAATTGAGCACCGAGCCAATGGGTTTTCCCTGTTGTCTCCTCGCCACAGATTCCAGGCTGAATGATATTCCCTCCTCCACTAAACCCGGATACTCGATGAGGAACGATTTGGCCCAGACCGATGATGAAATCAACCTTTTGGGCCAATCGGTTAACAAAGATAGGAGTTCCTCCTTCTGTTTCTCCTAAATGGGTAAGTTGGGACGGGTCCCACCACTGATGATTGAGAATGGCATATCGTTTGGAAATGGCCTGCCCAAACTTGTTTGTTATTTCCTCTTCGGTCATCGGCCGATGGGTTCCGAGGGCGACGAGGATTTTGACTCTACTGGATTTAATCCCAGCCTTTTCCAATTCCTCCAACAACCTGGGAAGGATCTTTTGGACGGGTGTGGTCCGGGTGTAATCGTCTGATAGGATCAGAACATCCTTACATCCTCTGAGCCTTTGGGATAATGGCTCAGACCCAATGGGATGAGAAAAGGCCTTTTCAATGATTTCCTCTTCGGTCTCTTTCATCTTCACAATGGAAGGAGAGAAGATTCCGAGGAGGTTTCTTTCTGGAACCTCTAATGGTTTTATTTCAGGATAGGGGAAAGAGATATGCATAAACCCTCATTGAATAGTCGTTAATTTTCAATTCACAATTTATAACTCATAATTCATAACTCTTAACTCTTATTTTTCTCTTGCCTCTCGAATCACCTTAAGAAAGGCTCGAGTGTTTTCCGTAATGATGTTGAATTTTTTCTCCTTCAGCGCTTTTTTATCCACCAATTCACCTCCCGCGCCGAGGGCAATGCATCCTGCCTTAATGAAGGCTCCGGCATTTTGGAGATTGACTCCACCGGTGGGAACGAGGAGAATCTGCGGCAACGGACCCCTGATCGCCTTAATATAATCCGGCCCTCCCAATTGGGCAGCGGGGAAAACCTTCACCATATCTGCCCCTGCATTCCAGGCCGTGAGAATCTCGGTGGGCGTCATGGCCCCTGGGATGATAATTGCTCCGTACCGGTGGGCAAGCTGGATGAGATCAAGGTTGAGCGTAGGGCTCACGATAAACTGGGCTCCTGCAAGAAGGGCGGCCCTTCCTGTCTCAGGATCTAGAACGGTCCCTGCGCCCATAACGATCTCATCTTTATATTTCTTCGTTAGCTCTTTGATGACATCGATGGCGCCCTGCACGCTCATGGTGATTTCAATAAAGGTCACGCCACCTTCTTTGATCGCGTCAGCGACGTCCATGGCCTCCTGGGCGGAAGTCACACGGACCACTGGAACCAGTCCCTCTGAAGCCATCCGATTGAAAATTTCCCTCTTCTCCATTTTTTTCTCCTCCTATCTTGATATCCTCAGACCCGCACCTTTTAACTGGTTTTCCACCTCTTCCAGGGTGTTCCAATTAAAATCTCCCGGCACGGAGTGCTTCAGTGCGGCAAAGGCATTTCCATAACGGACACCTTTTTCAACATCCTTCTCTTTGATCCAGCCGTAAAGGAATCCGGCAGTGAAAGAATCTCCGGCTCCTACTCTGTCCACAATCTCCACTTCATACTTCCTATCCCGAATGATTTTTCCGTCCTGATAAGCGATGGCCGTCCAATTGTTCCTCAAGACAGAGAGGTCTTCCCTCAAGGTGATCGCAACGACCTTAAACTTGAAGGTCTGCGCCAGTTTCTCTGCGGCGGCCTCGTAATCCTTCTCTTTAATACCGAAGACGACATTCGTATCTTCCTCAGTGGTGATGAGAATATCGATCTCCGACATCATCGGTTCTTGGATTCTCTTCGCATCCGCAGGCGTCCAGAGTTTCTTCCGATAATTGAGATCATAGGAGACGGTACAGCCTGCTTTCTTGGCTGCTTTTAAGGCCTCGGACGTCACCTCTGCCGCTGAGGCGCTCAACGCAGGGGTGATGCCGCTGAGATGAAAATGTTTTGATCCCTTGAAGACCTTTGCCCAGTCGATCTCACCGGGCTGAACCATGCTGATGGATGAGTTTGCCCGATCATAGAGGACACTCGAAGCGCGGGGAGATGCACCGAACTCCACAAAGTAGATCCCCGCCCTCCCTTTATCAGACCAGACGATGTGAGAGCAGTCGACTCCAAACCCCTGGGCACGGTTGCGGATGAGATACCCAAGACCGTTCTTCGGAAGTTTTGAAACCCATGTGCTCTTCAATCCGAAGCGGGTGACGCCGACCGCCACATTCAGTTCTGCTCCACCGGCATTCACATCAAGGCTTTGAGTTTGTTCCAGCCTCTGAAAGTGGGGAGGTGAAAGTCTAATCATTGCCTCTCCAAACGTTACGACGTCGTACATAAAAATATCCTCCTTTTCTGAATGGATTATCTTTTAAGCTCGATCCGCATCCCTTTTTCTGCAGAGGCATAGGCTGCGTAGATCGCCTCCACAACATCTCTTGCCAAATCGATTCCGGAGATGGGTTCTCGGTCAAATAAGACGGTATCTACAAAATCTTCTAACTCTTGAGGGTATCCTCTCACCCAGTCCTCATCAGGG
>CAZEKS010000215.1:0-4645 GCA_964512795.1 uncultured Syntrophaceae bacterium | reverse complement strand
GAAAGAGCGCCCCACCGTTCTCTTTTTAAGGCATTAGGATTGACGGATGAAGAGATTGATCGGCCTATGATCGGAATTGCTAACTCTGCCAATGAAGTCATTCCTGGCCATCTCCATCTCCATCAGCTCTCCGATGCCGTCAAAGCGGGTGTCCGAATGGCAGGGGGAACTCCTCTCGAATTCTTTACAATAGGGATTTGTGATGGAATCATCATGGGGCATGGTGGAATGAAATATTCGCTTAGTTCAAGAGAATTGATCGCCGATTCGATTGAATCTATGGCCATGGCTTACCCCTTCGATGGTCTGGTCCTCATTCCAAACTGTGACAAAATCATCCCTGGAATGATGATGGCGGCAGCCCGACTTGATATTCCGACTATTCTTGTGAGTGGCGGTCCCATGCTGGCAGGCGAGTTTCAGTGCAGAGAGATTGACCTGATCACAGTATTTGAGTCCGTAGGAAAGGTGAAGGTTGGAGAAATGACGGAAAAGGATCTCAAGGAAATCGAAGGCTGTGCTTGCCCGGGGGTGGGCTCCTGTGCAGGAATGTTTACAGCAAATTCTATGAACTGCCTTGCAGAGGTCCTCGGTTTGGCGCTCCCTTATAATGGGACCATTCCAGCCGTCTTTGCTGAAAGAATACGTTTAGGAAAGAAATCAGGGATCCAAATCATGGAGTTGATCAAAAAAAACTTGACGCCTTCTAAAATCCTGACAGAGAAAGCCTTTAAAAACGCTGTCACGGTAGATATGGCTTTTGGAGGCTCCACCAATACTTCGCTTCATCTTCCTGCGATTGCCGGGGAGGCAGGGATGAAACTTTCTTTGCAGACTTTCAACATGATCAGTGGGAAGACGCCTCATCTCTGTAATATGTCACCCGGGGGACCCTATCATATTCAAGATCTTCATCACGCTGGAGGGATTCCAGCCCTGATGAAAGAATTGAGTCGCGGAGGATTAATCCATCAAGGTCCGTTGACGGTCACAGGAAAATCAGTTGGAGAAAATCTTAAGGGAAAGAAAATCTTCAATCCAGAAGTCATCCGTCCCCTGGAAAGACCCTATCACCCCACGGGAGGGTTAGCCGTTCTCTTCGGAAACTTAGCCCCTGGAGGCGCCGTGGTAAAACAATCAGCCGTTGATGAGGCCATGCTCAAACATCGAGGGCCGGCCAGAGTTTTTGATTCTGAAGAAGAGGCGATCAAGGTTATTCTCAATAGAAAGATCAAAAAAGGTGAAGTGGTCGTCATCCGCTATGAAGGCCCGAAAGGGGGACCGGGAATGAGGGAAATGCTGGCTCCCACCTCAGCGATTGTCGGCGTCGGAAGAGACCGGGATGTCGCCTTGCTCACCGATGGCCGTTTTTCGGGAGGAAGTCGGGGAGCAGCCATCGGCCACATTTCTCCAGAAGCAGCAAAGGGTGGCCCTATTGCTGTGGTGCGGAATGGGGATCAGATTGAGATTGATATTCCCGGAAAGAAACTCAACCTCCTTATCTCCGACAAAGAATTGAAAAAAAGATTATCTCAATGGAAACCACCAAAGAGAAAACTGAAGGGTTATCTCAAACGATATGCAAGACTGGTCACATCCGCCAATACGGGGGCTACGTTTGAGGAATAATTTCAGATTGAACATTGCAGATTTCACATTTGAGAACTGCCTTGATTGCTGCGAGAACGGAATCAGGTCGCTTGCAGGTTAAGGCAACGAAGCCTGTGGATACCTGAGCCTTTATGATTTGGGATTTGTTTTCTATCGGTGCTTAAGTCTTTTGGTGTCCCCATCGAAATGGAGTTTCTCAACATCATATCTAAAATTATATGCGTTCCCTGCAAATCTCCTCAAAACCTCGTCGATCTTTTTGATGAAAAGTTCGACTTGGTCATCTTCTATATGGGCTGCAAGAAATTTAATAGTGATTTTTGCCATGATGAGAGCCGCTTATTTAGCAGCAAATAGTGTGCCATCCATTTCAAAACCCATAATCCATTTAAATTCATAAATTTGAGAAGATCATAGAGAGCTTTTTCAAGAAGATCATAACAAGTTTGGGTTTCTCTTTACAAAATTGATCACGAAACATTGAGTCTAAACACAAGATTGTCATGGGATAGCCTTCAAGCAGCGATTGGAACTTTTTAAATTAGTATGGGAGGGTAAACAAAGATTAAAAGAGACCGTTTCTAAAACATTTTTTCATTAATCCACAATAGATGTTGAATCATTGTGGAATTAGATTTTCTTCCGCTTGATGGAGGCCGTTTCAACCATTTTGCCTAAAAAACAGGCACACATAAGTCATTGAATAAATTTGTAAATCTAAATATTTTTAAAAGCAAAGCGATATCGGCTAATCTTAAAGTCACAAACAACCCCATCATTATGATAAGCTTGTCTTTTCTATTGATTTATTTGATTTCTTCTTTACATCCCTTACAAATATATGAATTTCCTTCCAAATCATCTGCTGAGATAGCACGGTCAACCTCCTTCATCATTTCAATATCTTTATTTATGCACTCGACGCAATAAATATTTCCATCTTCAGTGTAATAACCAATTACCTCTTCTTCCTCGGTCATTTCCTATCTCCTTTTATCGGCGAATACCCCCTTTACTCACAAGTACTTTGGTGAGTGGTTCTTACTGGACTGCCTGGGGCATGAGGAGTTCTAACCCTATATAGAGGCTTCAACAAATGGATCATTTTGATTTTTTCACTATCCCGATTACATTCGGAACAGGCCGGGTAACAGGTATATTATCATTTTCATTAAGACTTGCTGGGAAACCGATCCTCTCAAACTCAACCTCATTCGCTGAAAAAAATAGGCTGGCTTGTTTTCCTCCCTCCAAATACATAGCATTATGAATCGAAATAGGAATGGATAATAATATATTGGCAAACTCATACCCTGAGCAAGGAGACTTCGTAAAGATGAACAATGCATTCCCGCTTTTGTCTATGCCGAAAACAGCCATGCTCCACATCTTATCCTGTTTGCTCCAGACATTCTCCTGCCGGCAGCTAATCATTCTAATATTCTGGACAAGCGTTTGATACTTGAACCTTAGCCTTTCAAAATCTTGGCATTTCAGATCAATAATCTGAATCTCTGGGAGGGTGGGTTCGATAGGGTTAAACGCCAAAACAGCTTTGTAAACAGCATTAAGTCTTGGATTGTTAATGTGGTGAAAGTTCTTCATGTAGCCAACGTTTCTTATTCCATCCTCCTGATACATTCCTGCATTGGTGGCAGTGATGAGGCCGTGCTTTTGACACCATTTCTTCGGTGTCATCTTTATTTTATCATACTCCGAAGCACATAGAAGTTTGAACGAATAACCCCTGGGATCGATCTTTACAATAGTGATTCCTGAAGCGTTGATCTTTGATTTCCCCGGGGACGCAAATTCCCCAATATATAATCCTTCGTCAACTTTCTTCCATAAATCATCTTTGGATAGGATCACACGAGGAGATAGAACTGTACTGAGGATTGCGGTGAGAATGGCAAAGAAAGCAGTCATCCGTTTCATGGATTTCTCTTTTCAAATGTCTATTTCTTTTCATCTTCTTTGCTGAAGACCTTCAGCATAAATCCTTTTCAGGGTCAGTATCCAAACAGTGCGGTAAGGATAACGACCACTCCGACCAATCCGATAACCCATCGAAAAACTCCTGAAATGAAAAAAACCAGGATGATCAGAATAACTCCTGTGAAGAAACGAAATATCGCCTCTCCTTTTCCAACATTTTTCACTTTGGCTACTGATGCCATTTCTCCTCCTTATTTCAAGTGTATTAAATTTTAAGCAGGGTGTCAATGAGCATTGGAAGGCAAATCTCCCCACCCATAACGCAGGATTTACGGGACACATGTTCCGGTGAAAATAGTTGTACCTGTAACCCTGAACGTATGCGCGGAGATTAGGCTTTTCCCTGAAAGGTTGGGTGGATTGACTTCTTGGGGCAAATCGGCGGGGGAAAAGAAAAAGCTGAAGTATCGTAAGTTATGCAGAAGCCATTCTGTTATGATAGAAATGCAGGTAAATCCCTAATAGGTCATCTGCCAATTTTTCGGTTCTCTCTTTAATCTCATACAAACTTGTTAAAAAAGATTGAAGGGATTCGTTAATTTTGGCTAAGCTCTCATGGCTCCTCTTCGAATTTTCTGATATCTTTTTCTCCCTTTCACGACATTCTTCGATAAGATCTTTTAACTTTCCTCTTTCTTCTTCAGTCCATTCTGACACCAGCTGATCAACTGTCTTCATATTCTATCCTGTACGACATCACCCTATTTGCGAAAAACAAGAAATATCGTAGCAAAATATATACCGGCTTCATTGGTGGCTCAAAAAATCATAAAATGACTCACCTCTTCGAGGAGTTAGGCAATTGCAAAAAAACTTTGCGAAAACTAACCTCTCGAAAAAAGAGAAATGCTTTACTCTTTTTGAAAAAATATTTTCCCTTTTTGGGAAAATCGTATGGATTCAATCTGTAGGTCATCACAGGAACGATAAAACAAAAGGGGTTACAAGTTATTGATTCAACTTGTAGCCCCTTGACTTTTTTTGGAGGCGGCAACCGGATTTGAACCGGTGAATAACGGTTTTGCAGACCGTCGCC
>CAZEKS010000214.1:0-4724 GCA_964512795.1 uncultured Syntrophaceae bacterium | reverse complement strand
ATATGCAAGGATGGAAGATGCCGTGGTCGGCGTCGTGCATGCCCCAGAATTTCTTGGTGAGGGATTCGAAAAGATTGACGGGCTGAACACGGTCGAATTTAAAGGGGCTGAGAACATTTATGTGCCCATGGATCATTATGAATTCACCGAGTCGGCCACCATTGGAGACCCCACTACCGCCACAGAGAAACTGGGCGAGGATCTTTACGAACGAATGGCCCAGCATCTGGCAGACTTTATTAGGGCAGTAAGAAATATCAAGGTCACCATCAAAAATCGCGATTGGCCGGAGAGAGCTTATTGAGATATTTTTGAACAAAGGAACCAAAACGCATGTTTTAAAGGCAGAATGATGAAGAAATCACCCAAAGATATTTTGTTCATTGTCACCCTCGATACCAAGGAAGATATCGCTGAATATATCAAGGGACTTCTGGAGGAACACGGAAAAAGCGTCTTGTTACTGGACTGCAGTACGGGAAGCAGGAAGAGCCATCTCGTCCCGGAAGTCACGCGGCAAGAACTCGCTGAATCCGTAGGGAGGAAATATGAAGAGGTATCTTCTTCTAATCAGTTCGACGCAAACACGATCATGATCAAGGGAATAAAGAAGATAGTCGTAGAGCTTTTTGAAGAAAAGAGATTTAGAGCCGTGATCGCCGTCGGGGGAAGCAATGGCACCCTCATAGCCACAGCCGGAATGAGAGAACTACCAGTCGGTGTTCCCAAGGTCATGATTTCTGCCATGGCCTGTGGAAGAGCCCAGTTTGGTCCCTATGTGGGTACAAAAGACATCATGATGGTCCCTTCGGTGGCGGATATTCTTGGGATAAATCCCATCAGTAAGCGGATTTTTGATAACGCAGTAGGGGCTTTACTAGGAATGCTGGATGTGGAAGAAAAGCCAATTCTGGGGGAGCAGATCGGTTTGACCATGCTTGGCCAAACGACTCCAGCTGGCATGGCAGGAAGATCGATTATCGAAAAGCAAGGCTATCATGTCGTGGCCTTTCACCCCAACGGCGTGGGGGGTGCTACCATGGAAGAATTCATCGCTCAAGGTACCTTCTGTGCTGTTTGGGAACTCACGCCCCACGAGGTTGGGGATGAGCTACTGAGTAAAACTCATACTGCGGGTCCCGATCGTATGAAAAATGCAGGCGCTTTAGGCATTCCACAAGTGGTGGTTCCTGGATGCATGGATTTTTTCTATGGTTCACCCGAAATCCCAGATATGTTGTTATCCCGTTATCCTGGCCGCCAAACCTACCCGATTAATGACCAGATTATCCTCGTCAAGCTTCTCCCCGAAGAAGCCATTCGGGTGGCCGACGTATTGGCTCAGAAGATAAACCAATCGAAAGGGCCCGTCTCTGTGGTCATCCCTTTGAAGGGGATATCCCGCTATGATGACCCTAAGTATCCCTTTTACAATCCAGATTTAGATGCTGTATTGATCAATCAATTGAAAAAATCATTGTCGTCCCGGATCCCTGTGGTTGAGCTGGATGTCCATATCAGCGAGCCTGAACTTGGAGAGACCTGTGCCTCTATCATGCTGGACATGTTAAAAGGACGGAGAGAGAAGAATTGAGGAGGAGATCACGCCTTGGGTATGGGAAGTGGGTACGGGAAAACGATTTTTTTCGGTGAGCATTTTACCGTTTACGGCACTCCAGTGATAGCTTTTGCCTTATCCATGACTGCGGATGCGGAAGTGGTGAGAACGGTGTCCGGCGGCTGGGATATTCGGGATGATCGCCAAGAATCGAAGGGATATAAAGAAGAAAAAAGGAAGATGCAGATCGAATCTCTGAAAAGGATTTTTAAATATCTGAATTTTCATCCCGAACATCTCAGGATCAAACTCAGCGGGGATTTACCTGCTATTAGCGGAATTGGTGCGACGGGAGCAAGCTCTGTGGCAATCGTGCGGGCCCTTTCCGATGGATTCCATCTCAATATTAACGATGATGAGGTCAATGCTGCATCCTATCAAGCCGAAATTGCTTATCATGGGCCAAAGACGGTTGGCATTGACAATATCGTTGCCACCTATGGCGGGATCATCTCTCTGACCAAAGGGGATCCAGATGTCATCCAAAAGATCAAACTCAGGGAGCCTGTGGAGATCGTCATTGGTAATACAGGGATCGTTGCCAATACCAAAACGATGCTAAACGGTTTTGCGGAAAGGAAGAAGAGGTTTCCTGAAAAGTACGGCCAATTGATCGACAATGCCAATCAGATTGCTCAGGAGGCCATGAAGGCGATTGAGACATTTGACTTGAGAAAGATAGGCAGGTTGATGGACCAGAATGATCTCCTTTTAAAGGAAGCTGAATTGTCCTGTCCAGAGTTGGACTTTCTGGTTCAGTTGTCCCGACAGGAAGGGGCTCTGGGGGCCAAACAGACCGGTTCTGGAGGCGGAGGTTGCATGCTGGCCCTGACGCCAGGAAAGGCATTACGGGAAAAAGTTGCCTCAGCTATCGAGAGAGAAAGATTTCAAGCCATTAGGACGATGGTTGGAATGAATTAAAAAACGGGGTTGAGGAGATTAAAAAACAGAGAGGAGTATTTAGATGAACTATTTTTTAAAGAAAAACGAAGTTTTCAGTGTGGATTTGAAGGATCGTCGGATGGCCTACATCTGGTTGGATAAGCAGAACGGGGCAGAAAATTTCTCTGTCGGCACAAGCGAGATTGAACCCAACAGTCAAACGATAACTCATCAACACTCCCAGGAAACAGAGGTCATGTTTATTTATAAAGGTAAAGGAACAGCCATAATAGGTGACAAATCCTATCCCATTGAACCGGAGACAATGATGTTTTGTCCCCCCGGAATGCCTCATCAAATTCGTAATACAGGTGGAGAATTATTGAGTTTCCTATTTTTCTATATCCCCGGAGGACCAGAGCAATATTTACGAAAGCTTTAATGTTTGACTGGAATGTAACTTGCGTCCTTCCTCTCTTAAGCAGGGTTTCTATCTGCCTGCGATAGATAGGTGGGTGGGAAGCTTTGATGAGTATGTCGTCAATGGTGTGAGGAGGTATTGGGTATGCATGAGAAAAAATCTGTTTTGTTCTCTGAAAAAAGGTTGAAGGATTTCTGCAGGGAATCCTTTCAAAAAACGGGTTTATCCCAAGAGGATGCGGAATTAACAGCGGACACGCTGGTGAAATCGGAGATGATGGGAGTCAGTAGTCATGGTGTCGTTCGGCTCCCTTTTTATTGTAAGCGTCTGATTGACGGAGGTACCAAGACAGATCCTAAAATTGAGATTCTGGCAGAAAAGCCGGCAATGCTGCTGATCGATGGAGATAATGGATTAGGCCAGATCACCAGCATCAAAGCCATGAAAATGGCTATGGATAAAGCAAAAACCTCCGGTATTTGTTTTGCCGGGGTGAAGAATAGCTGCCATTTTGGTATGGCTGCTTATTATGCAATGACAGCCATTGAGGAGGATATGATTGGAGTGGCGGGTACTAATGCGCCTCCGGTCATGGCAGCCTGGGGCGGGAGTAAATCGGTCATTGGCAACAATCCACTATCAATTGCCATACCGACGGAGGAGGAGTTTCCCTTGGTGTTGGATATATCGATGAGTGTCGTTTCAGGAGGTAAGGTCCGCCTTGCAGCCGTGAATAAGGAAAGAATTCCCAAGGACTGGATTTTGGATGCAAAGGGTGAACCTACCGATCGGCCCGAAGATTTTTTCCCTGACGGTACCCTTTTACCGATGGGACATAAAGGATTCGGTTTGGCAATTATGATCGAAGTATTAACCGGCGTACTAACAGGGGCAGGCATTTTAAGTCAGATGGGGTTATGGTTCAAAGATACTGCCATACCCATCAATAATGGCCACTTTTTCATGGCTCTGGATGTAAAGGCCTTTTGTGATCCGGAGATCTTCAAAAAACGAATTCATCAAATGATTGATGAATTGAAAAGCTGCCCCCTTTCAGAAGGCTCAGAAGGAATTTTTATGCCAGGAGAAATTGAATTTTTAAAGGATCAGGCCTGCCGAAAAAATGGCATTCCGATCTCCTTAGGGGTATTGAGAGGTCTCAATGAATTTGCCTCTGAGATTGGCATTCCGAAATTGGTGGCTTAGATAAGCGGAGCAGAGCTTTAGCTGTTTGGCCAAGGACACGACGAAATTCTGCTTCTCTGTAAAACAGAGCCTATTGGTAGAAGGCAGGCAAGCCCCAGGGACTTCCCTGCAATGAAAGGAGGTGAACATTCGTCAAAGCCAGAATTCATTTTAAAGAAGTTGTTTGGTTCAAACGTAGGTAAGAAAAGGGGAAAAGTAATCACTTTAAACATGGAGGAATGTCATGAAAAAATTGATTATTTTATCAATGATGTTTTTAATGATTTTCCCCGTTGTCTCATCAGCAGCGGAAAACCCAAAAGTATTTAAGTTGGGATTTATGACCTCCCTGACTGGTCCTTTTGGTGCCGTATCAGAAACCCAAAGAAAAGGGGTCATGCTGTTGGTCGATCAGGTCAACGCACAGGGTGGACTGAACATGCCCTGGGGGAAGGTGAAGGTCGAAGTGATCGTCAAAGATGACGAACAGAAACTCGATATAGGCGTTCGAAGGTTCAGAGAATTGGTCGCGGAGGGGATAAACGGCCTCACCGGGACGATTTGGAATCCCATGGCAGCCGCCTTTAACGAGGAATGTAAAATCACTCCCGTTCCCTA
>CAZEKS010000213.1:0-4731 GCA_964512795.1 uncultured Syntrophaceae bacterium | reverse complement strand
TAATGGAGGATTTACCTGGTATGGGGTAATTTTGGTGACAGGAGCAGTGGAGTATACAGGGAGTGGGCAAAAGAATGTAACAGGAGGCATCATGGTGGGAGAAAATGCCACTATTGGGGCGAATATGGGCGAAAATGCAGGGATTATATATTGCAGTGAGGTTTCAGATAAATTAAAAGAGATTGTCCCTCCCTTAAAAATGACCCGGTGGAGAGAAATATTTTGATTGGCCTGTCAAAGGAAATTTAGTCTTCTGGCCCGCCATTTTTGAACGACTCCATTGTTCGTTTCGAGTACTTCCTTCTTGCCCCCCTTTAGCAAAGGGGCGTTGGGGGATTTGAAACTTATTTTCTAGGCAATCTTTTATAACGGGTTCGTCACCCTCGAACCATGAAAATCCCCCTCAATCCCCCTTTTTCAAAGGGGGAAGTTACTCCTCCCTTTCGTAAAGGGAGGCGCCGCCGTCCAGAGCCTCAATACTCACGCAAGCGAGGCAGTGGAACTCTGGCGCCGGACGGTGGGGAGGGATTTAAGAAAGCTATTTTATAGGCAATTTCTTAGAAAGTTATTTTGGGGAGGATTGAAGCTTTTTGATCTTTTCCTTCGCTCCAATGAAGGAATGATCCAATCTTAAAACAAGATTGAAGGTATCGATCGCCTCTGAAACCTTCCCGCTTGCCTCATAGGCCAGTCCCAAATTGAAGTGGAGCCAAGCCAGCTTTTCTTTAGGTAATCCTTGTATCTTCGAGGACATTTTATAACACTCAATCGACTTATTATAATCACCTTTTTCCATGTAGCAATTTCCCAGCATGATATAACAATCAAATCTCATCGTGGAAGTTGACGAGGCCAATTCAAACTCGGTGATGGCGTAATCGAAGAGTTCCATCTCTTTATAAGCAACGCCTAAGTGATAATGCATCTCTGAATCCTTATCAAGGGTGGAGATTCCAGGCTCGGAGGGTAACCTCGAAGTATCCATGGCAGAAGGAGTGAGAAAATTTGAGGTTTCTGCAACAGATTTTCTCTCGGGAGGATGAGGATATCTGGAAAGGGAAGAATTTGCTGCCGCCGAGGGGGTGATGGCTTTCTCTTTGGGCTGTTGAGGGCTCTCAATATTTCTAAGAGCCTTAATTGCCTCGAAGTCATTTGGATTTATCTGTAGAATACTTTGGTAGTAGTTCTTTGCGTTTCCTGCCAGTCCTTCCTTTAAATATAATTTCGCTATCTTATGAAAAGCATCCATGAATTTTGGATTAACGGCAAGGATCTTTTTGTAAATCGAGATGGCTCGGAAATTCAAATCCTCTTCTCCGTAAAGGCTGGCTACCTTCAGAAATGCTTGTATTGCTTTATCCTCCTCTCCATTTTTTAAGTAAAGATCCCCTAATTTTAAGTGCAATCGCTTATCTTGAGGAGCAGCCTCAACCAATTTCAAATATTCCCTAATCGCCTTTTGGAGATGCCCTTTTAATACGTACTTTTGCGCGGTATCTAATATATTTTCTTTATCAATAACCAAATTTTCCCTCAAAAATAAATTTCAAATAAAAATTAGCCAATTAACTTAAAAAAGTCAAGTTTTTAAAAAATTGGAGAGGAATTCTATCCACTTCAAAAAAGAAAATTTTATGTTTTATGGCCTTCTGTTCATCCTTTTAATGAGAAGCTGTTTTCCTGATGAATACTTTAAAAATCTTTAAGATTCATTACAAATCCAACTTGCTTTTTCTTCCTAATTAAATGGCCAGGTTTCTACTAATCTGCCAAGGAAAGAATTGACAGGAATTATTTTACCAGTGGTCAAATATTGTCCATTATGGTAATTTTTGTTATAATGGTAAGAACCTAAAAAATTATAATAACTATATGAATTCATTTAACTTTTAAATAATCCCATATTTAACACAATTTGGTACTCATTTTGCTTATATTATAGAAAATCCTATTAGATTTAAAACCAAAGGTTTAATAATAAAGAGTTTAACGATATGGCAGAGAATATAAAGAAGGTTTTGATTGTGGATGATGAAGAGACTTTAACATGGAGCATGGCAAGGAGTCTTTCCAAAGACAAGGATAATTATGAGGTGCTCATTGCGAATAATGGGAGAGAGGCTATGAATTTTCTTGAAAAGAACAAGATTGATTTAGTCATCTCCGATATAAGAATGCCGGATATTAATGGGTTAGACCTTCTTGTAAGGATTAAGAAAGAATACCCTCAGACGAAAGTCATCATTATGACCGCTTATGGGTCTGCCGATGTTCAGAAAGAGGCTAATCAAAGGGGATCCCTCTACTATGTGGAAAAACCTTTTGAGATTTCTGATTTAAGAAAAATTATTATCGATTTGATCGGTAAGAAAAAAGGATTTCGGGGGAAAGTTTTTGGTCTCCAACTCACAGACATCATTCAAATGAATTGCCTGAGTCGGTTAACCACCGCGTTGATTATCACCCGAAACGGAGAAAGGGGAGTTATTTATTTGAATGAAGGGGAGATTATCCATGCCGAATGCGGTGAACAAAAGGGAACAGATGCTTTTTACAAGATTTTAAGTTGGCAGGAGGGAGAATTTCTTTCAAATCTCGGTGTTACTCCTCCGGTTCAGACAATCTATCAGAATTGGGAGCATCTCCTGGTCGAGGCCATGCGACAAAACGATGATAAATCTTAAGTAAGCGGTCATATCGAGTGGTTTAGGCTTACGGAAAATTAATCCCTATGAATATCGTCATTACAGAAAAGGATATCATAAGAATAAATGATTGTTTAAATAAGATGGTGTTATCATCGATGGCGCATTCTGTTCTGCTCATCGATCGTTCGGGTCAGCTGATCGCCCATGAAGGGAATACACCGGAGATCGACATTATATCCCTTTCTGCCTTGACAGCAGCCAACTTTGGAGCCACTGCGGAAATCGCTCGAATGTTGGGAGAAGAAGAATTCACCCTTCTATTCCATAAGGGAAAATGTGAAAATGTGTATTTTTCAGCTATTGGTGAGCATGTCATCATGGTCACCCTCTTCGATGATAAGACCTCTCTTGGATTGATTCGATTACAAATTAATAAAATCATTGACGAACTTTCAAAAATTCTTTCATCCATTTTTGAAAAAGGAAGGTTGAAATCCAGTGATTCCTTTCGATCTTCTTAAAAAGAGAGGAATAGACTTTAATGCCTTTTATTAATTTTAGTAAAGACGAGATTCAATGCAAGATTGTTTACTATGGCGCAGGATTTTGTGGAAAGACCACTAATCTGCAATATATTTATAATAAGACGATGGAAGATATCAAAGGTAAAATGGTGTCGATCGATACAAAAGGGGATCGGACACTCTTCTTTGATTTCTTGTCTTTAAGTTTAGGGAAAATTAGAGGGTTTGACATACGGGTTCAACTTTATACGGTTCCCGGGCAGGTTCATTATGACGCAACGAGGAAATTAGTTTTGAAGGGAGTGGACGGAGTCGTCTTTATTGCCGATTCATTAAAAGTACAGAGGAAAAAGAATATCGAAAGCCTCATTAATTTAGCCAAGAATTTAGCAGAAAAGGGGATCAGCGTCAGGAGCATTCCACTGGTGATTCAATACAATAAACGTGATTTAGGTGGGACCGATTCTGAGATTCTTCCCATGGATATTTTAGAAAAGGATCTCAACTCGATGTTAAAAGTACCGTCCTGTCCGGCTAGCGCTTTGAAAGGAACTGGAATCTTCGAAACCCTGAGAGAAATTAGCAAACTCGTTGTGAAAGATGTTAGCAGAAAAGTCATGTTGATGGATAAGCAGTTAAGGTGATGAACCCCGTTAGAAATTCCAACGGGGCATCAAACCCCGTCGGAATTATTCTTGGACCTAACCTCGCTGCAGAGCAGTGGGCATCACTTCTAACGGGGTGAAGAGGGAAAATGGAAGATGGATAAGTTAACTGAAGAAGAAGATTTTAAGGGTCTTGACGAAGAGATTGACAACGCCGTGGATCGGCTGTTCGTAGAGAACAAAAGAGGCATGATAAAAAGCACTTCGGTGGAATCTCCTCTCTCTGAGCCTTCTATGAAACCTCCCACTTTAGAACAATCTATGGAGCCTCTCATGGAACCTCCCAGCTTAGACCCTTCTATGAGGTCTCCTATTTTAGAACCCACGATGAAACCTTCCGTTTTAGAACCCTCCATGAAAACTTCCCTCTTGGAGCCTTCTTATGAATTTGAATTAGAGAAAAATATTGACCTTGAGAGTTCTCCCACTCCCGTTCCGCTCTTAAAATCTGTCGAGAAAATGGAAGCCCAACTTCTCTCGTTAGAATGGGAGATTACAGATGAGAAACTCAAAAAGACAAGGGAAGAAGTCCTTGCCCTGCGAGAATTGTTGAAACAGAAACCCAATATGAGATTGATCTTGAATTATATGGAAGAAATTTTAAACCATATGATTAAAAATGAAGAAAATATCCAGCCCCCATGGATCAAATTCCTATTGGATTCTAAGGAAACCATAAAGCTCCTCATGAGAAAAGAGACAGATGGCGAAATCAATATTTATAAGCAGCTGGCTCATCTTGGGATCGATGCGAGATTCTCCCGCCTGGAAGGGATAAAAGAGTCCAAAATCATTCCACCTTCCTTCGTCAAAAGGGAAGGAATTGAAAAGGCAGGGGTCTCCATCCCCGCAGAGAAGAAGATCGAAAACATTTCAATCTCAGATAAAAAGATC
>CAZEKS010000212.1:0-4742 GCA_964512795.1 uncultured Syntrophaceae bacterium | reverse complement strand
CTTTGAGAGTCTTTTTCGTCAAATCTACATAGAGTAATTTGCCCGCGTATCCGCCCTTCATACGTTCCTCCTTCCGGGGTTATTGAATGACGACAATCAAGGGATTCTGTCTATAATTTTTTTTCCGGCGCTTCACGATCATCTTCCGGCTTTTGAGTAGCTGCTGATAATAATAACATATCAAATGGTTTTTGACACAACCTCCCAGGTCGACCATCCAGAAAGAGTACCGGGTCCGGGCTACTCGCGGGTAAAAGGCAATATATGAAAAGCGTGAAAAGGGGAGGTTGTATTACTTTATTACTCTTCCTAACAGAACATCCCTTTAAAGATCGAGTGAACCCCGTTCAGTATCCCCTGTGGGTATCAATTGCCTTCAGCAGCGTATGTACCGATCTCGTATATGGAAATTCCTTCTCATCCTGGGAGTACTTCAACACCTCACCTGATATGGCATCTATTTCTGTCTGCCTTTTGGCCTCTACATCCTGAAGCATGGAGGGTCTGTTCTCTGCCGTCCTCTCAAGGTTATCCAAGACCATGGCCCAAACGTCATCGAAGTCAAGATGAACTCCTGCCCGATTGGCAGCCTCAACCGCCTCCCTGCCAAGCCTCTTCATCATCTCCAACGCCAAGGGGTTTACCAAAATCTCCGCGTTCTTCATTCCTGTGAGCGCAGCCGTGGTATTGACCATGGCATTGATGGCAAGTTTCCTCCAGATGGCCGGCCTCGGATCTTCCATGTATATCACGTTCAAGCCTGCATCTTTCAGGAAGTCACTGACCCAAGACATGTCCAATCCTCTCTTCCAGGGGCCAAGGGAGATAGACCCATCCCCTCCCCAGCCGATGACGCCAGGGGAGATCCTGAAGGCTCCGTAAGTGGCGACACCTACTGCCACCTTGGCATCCCCAAAAATCCGAGCAAGTCTCTCTGCGTTGCCAAGGCCGTTCTGGAGGGTGAGCACGATACCGTCTTCTTCGAGAATATCCCGCACAGGATATACCTCTTCAGTATTGTAGGATTTCACAAGAACAATGATCAACCGGGAGGGTTTGAGTTCCGAAACCTCATCAGAGACGGTCATCAATCGGAAGTCCCTCGTTCCGCCAGTCCTGTCCGCCTCAATGGTGATCCCGTTCTTTTTGAGCGCCTCCAGTTGTGGTCCTTTTCTCTGGAAGGCCTGGATCGGGTGGACTCCTCTTTCAATAAGGCGGGCAGTCAGGAGACTGCCAAGCGCTCCACAGCCCGCTATCGTCACTATCATCATCATTCCTCCTATAGAACATTTTAGCATAAGATTTAGAAAAATCCTTGGGAGGGCTCATCCAAATTCTATGGAGTCCAGTGGATTCAGACTTAAAAAATGAGATTTTGTGTCGCCTATTAAAACGAAGATGGGGAGATGAGGAGTCAACGAAAAATTTCAAATTTCAGATTGCAGATTGAAGACTTAATTTTTAGGTCAGACAGAGTTGGATCGGTGTCCTTATAATAATATAAAGCGCCTGATCTGCAGGCTGCCCATTCTTAAATCCACTTACCGCAAGGAAAGCTTCTCTACTGCCAAACGAGCGGCTTTTTCTATATCTGTTGAGAATAAGGAATCCATCTCAACCATCGAACGGCCCAATACCTGACCCGTTTCGGTGTCGATGATCTTCACCTGAAGGTACCACCTCAAAAGGCTTGGAGAGTAAATCATTCCCGTGATCAGGGCCTGAGCCCCTACCCTCCTACCAATCTTTAATCTCGTCGCATCATCCAGTTGGTTAAGATTGAATTTCTCTTCTTGAGGGTTGTCCAAGAACTGCCGCCCGCCCAAAATTGAAATCTGCGGGAATCTCTCGTGAAAATTCCGGGCAAAGGCCTTAGCCACTTCGCCAGTATCATCTCCTTCAAAGGGAAGGACTGCAATGTTTTCGTATTTTAAGAATTCTTTTCTAAGAAAACCACTCCCACTCAACTGGGCACAGCCCACGACAGAGAGAACGATCAATAGAAACAAACAGAGAGAGATGCAAACTTTTCCCTTCCCTTTTCTTTTCATTCAGGTCCTCCTAAAATATTCTAACTCCCTTTCTCTTTTCCCTCAAGAGCTACCGCCTGGGGGCAGACGAGGATAGGGAGACATTAAAAGAAAGATGGGGAGACGCGGGGACAGGGAAACGGGGTGATAACTGAAAATTTCATATTTCAGATTGCAGATTTGAAGCTCCCCACCCACCCCGTCAGGACGGGGCAGGCACGGCAGGGCTTCCCGGCATCGTAATATCATTCATATTGTGTCCCTTAGCCTAGCCTGCAAAGTGGGGTTTGCGGGGCACGTTCCGGTCAAATTGAAAGCATCCAATGAGAATAATACTTTGAATGCGGAATGCGGATCGCGGAATGTTAAGATTAAAAAGGGCATAGAGCGTAGCGTTTAAACCCCTTGCGCTTCACGCCTGGATTTATTTCTCCCGCAGCCTTTTGGACACTTCTGCTGTGAGCTGACAAACCCTTTCAGCCAAAGGAATAGGAAGTGACGCAGTCCCGCAACTTGGGGTAATGATGGTTCTTTGAAGAAGGATTGGATCAATCCCTTTTTTAGAAAGCGTTTCCACTCCTTCTTTAAAACGCTTGGCCAGACTTTGGGCATCCTCCTTTAGGACAGCCTCACTCGTTGGAACGATGCCCCAGGCCAAGATCCCTCCCCTTTCTAAGAATGCTTTTAAGTCCTTTGGATAAAGGGAAAGTGTCTCCAGATAGCCATAAGCGTCGAAACTGAGGATATCGAGATTGGCCGAGAGAAGCACGCTCCAGTCCGTATTTCCACAGCAGTGAGTTCCCTTTAATCCTTTCACAGCGTTAAAACATTCATTTAATGAATGAACAACATCCTCCCGATTCAAACCTGAAAAGGCAGAACCAAAAGAGGAGAGGGAGGGTTCGTCAAAAAAGATAATCGTTGGAATCCCCGGAAAAAGGTCGTTGAACTTCTTTTCCATCCATCGTGCTTTTGATGAAAGGTGTTTGACGAGAATGTCCCTCAAAGTAGGGTCGTAAAAGATAGGTTTCCCTTCCTGACCGGCCAAAGCGAGGCCAAAGGTGATAGGCCCTGTGATCTGGCCCTTGATATATTTTATCTTTTTTCGGTGGTCTTTTAACGAGAGGTCTTTTAAGATCCTGAGCCCCCTTGCAAAATCCTCCGTGATTTGAAAAGGGTCAAGATCGCCCTCCTCGAAACGTTGGTAAAATTTCTCGATTTCTTTCTCAAATCCGCGAGACGTCTCTATCCAAACACTTTGTTCCTTTTCATTCCATCTTAAGGATGGAAACCCTTCAGAATATTGAACGACCATACCTTCCAGAAAAGACCGCTTTGGCAGTTGGGGCCAGAATGGGATTTCGGGGAAGTTTTTGAAGATGAGTCCGAAGACCTCCTTCTCATCCTGATGAGGGAAGGACCCGACTCCTGTTGTGATGAAAGGGTATTGAAATTCCATAGCTTTTCATAAAGGGATTCAATACAAAAAGTCAAGGGAGTTTTGTTGCATCCTTTATAACTATTTGATTACAGATCAAAACCTTGACAAAAGAAGGTTCGATGGTTATTTATTTTGAATAAATTTTAACAGAAGGGAGGTCTGTCTTTATGAAGGTAAGGCCACTTCACGACCGACTCATTGTCCAGAGATTGGAGGAGGAAGAGAAAACAAAAGGAGGAATCATCATCCCTGATACGGCCAAGGAAAAACCTATCGAGGGAAAGGTGATCGCCGTCGGGGCGGGAAGGATCAAGAAGGATGGGACAAAGGTTCCACTTGAAGTCAAAAAAGGCGATCGGGTCCTCTATGCCAAATATGGAGGAACCGAGGTAAAGATTGATGGAGAAGAATATCTCATGATGAAAGAAGATGATGTCCTCGCCATTATTGAATGATGGACCAGAAAGGAGGAGGTGTTCATGGCGAAAGAATTGAAATTCGATCAGGAAGCAAGAAATGCAATTTTGGAAGGCGTTAATATTTTGGCCGATGCGGTAAAAGTGACATTAGGACCCAAGGGTAGGAATGTGGTCCTGGAGAAGTCCTTTGGCTCTCCTTTGGTCACAAAGGATGGTGTGACCGTTGCAAAAGAGATCGATCTCGAAGACCATTTCCAGAACATGGGCGCTAAGATGGTGAAAGAAGTGGCCAGCAAAACTTCGGACACGGCCGGAGATGGAACCACTACAGCCACACTTTTAGCCCAGGCCATCTACCGAGAGGGATACAAAGTAGTGGCCGCCGGGATCAACCCCATGGATGTAAAGCGGGGAATTGATGCCGCTGTGGAAGAGGTGGTCAAAGAGTTGAAAAAACTCTCCAAGCCGGTCAAGGAACAGAAAGAGATTGCACAGGTGGGTACGATCTCTGCGAATAACGATCGAACCATTGGCAATATCATCGCTGAAGCGATGAATAAGGTTGGGAAAGAGGGTGTGATCACGGTCGAGGAGGCCAAAGCGATAGAGACCACCCTCGAGGTCGTTGAAGGGATGCAATTCGATCGAGGTTATATCTCTCCTTATTTCGTAACCGATCCAGAAAAGATGGAGGCTGTGATTGATGACCCCTTTATTCTCCTTTATGAGAAGAAACTCTCCAATATGAAAGAACTCCTTCCCATTCTGGAGCAGATTGCAAAGACAGGAAGCCCATTGCTCATCATTTCCGAAGATGTGGAAGGAGAGGCTTTAGCCACTTTGGTCGTCAAT
>CAZEKS010000211.1:0-4744 GCA_964512795.1 uncultured Syntrophaceae bacterium | reverse complement strand
CGGCTTCATAGGCATCCTTGCCCCAAAGATAGCTCGCATCTTTGAGCACTGCCTTATCGTCGTCAGCCACGAGATAGACCGGTTTTTCCGCGCGGCCCGTCACGACGATGGCATCGTACCCTGACGCCTTCATCTCGAGGCCGAAACTCGCCGTAGCGGCAGAACCAGCATTCATGTAAATCGAGGGGGAAATAGCGGTCGTCGCCCACTTGTCCGCCCCGCTCTGTTTAATCCCATTGAACGTCCCGGCGCCGAAAGTCAGGCAATTGGCCGGATCGAACGGCAGTGTCCCCTGAAGACTTTCCCTCCACATGAAATACGCGCCTAGCCCCTCTCCGCCTAAGAAATATTCGTAGACTTTATCGGGAAGTTTCTCGGCCTGGCAGATCCCCCTACTCAAATCGACTTTCAAAACTTTGTTCCATATCCCTTTCATAACTTTCCTCCTTTCACCCTCTTGGAACTGACCGATCCAATGGTCCAATTGGAGCTCAACTTTTTACATAGCGTTGCCTCTTTTTTGACGAATTGAAGACCGTCTTTACGGTCTAAATATCAATGGGTTTGAAGATCAGAACGATTGCCATAACGATGAAGACCATTGTTTCAGCACCCTGAGACCAGTACCGGGCCGTTATGGACATAACCATTCCAAGGGCGAAGGCAGATATGAAGGTCCCCTTCAGGTTGCCCATCCCACCCACGATGACCACGGCAAAGCTCAGCAAGAGGATTGAGAGCCCCATATAAGGATGGATGGAACTGATCGGGGCATAGAGTACTCCACCCAAGGCAGCCAGGGCGCTTCCCAGGATAAAGACAATGGAAAAATATTTATCGACGTTGATCCCTAAACATCTCACCCCATCTTTGTCATCAAGGGCCGCCACGACGATCTTCCCTACAATGGTCTTCTTAAAAAAGAAGTTTAAAGCAACAAAAAGAAGGATAGCAATCATGACGATGAGGATCCGATAAATTGGAAGCGAGAGACCCCAGAACATCAGATATTTTCCAATCGGATCCTTCATCGGATAGGGATTGACCCCCCAAATCCACTTGATCGCATCGACACCGATCAAAGAAACAGCAAAGGTGGCAATGAAGGTGTAATCAAGAGATTCCCCGTAAAGCCTCCTGATGATAAATCGCTCAATCACATAGCTTATTGGAATGACAATGATGACAGCAAGGATTGCAGCGAGCACAAAGTAACCCTGAAGAAAAGCGACCAGAGTAATCAGGGCATAAACGCCTATTGTATAGGTTAATGTATGAGCAAAATTGATAACCCTCATCGTCCCGAATGTCAGCGAAAGGCCGATAGAAATGAAGTAGAGAATCGCCCCAATCGAAAACCCGTAGACGATGGTGTATATCATAGGTCAGCAGCTCCCTCTCCGATGGGCTTTCCGATCACCTTCTTTTTTATGATATTTTCCCAAACACCCTGAAAGTATCCCCAGACGCCCTTGCGGAACCTGAAGGTGATAATCAATAGAGAAAATCCTAAGAACATCTCCCATCGATGAATGTAGATCGGCAAAAAATTACTGATGATCATGTAGGTCACGCCGCCTATAAGCGCCCCATAAAGATTACCTGCTCCTCCGATCAGGCAGGCGAAGACAACACCCACGTTGCTATTAACATCCATGGCATTGGGATTGACGTAATTGTAATTAAGAGCGGTTAGCGCTCCCGCAAGACCAGCGATGGACCCGGCTAGCACAAAGGTCAGCCATTTGTAGAGATAGGTGTTGTAGCCGAGAAAACGGACTCTCGTTTCATCCTCCTTGATCGATCGGATCATAATCCCATACGGTGAGGAGATCAATCTTTTCAGAAAATAAAAAACCAACAGTAAACAGAGAAGGACGAATCCAAACATGATGGGGCGGCTGCCAAAATTGAGAAAACCTAATTTCGAGGCGCTCACCCCAAATCCATCTTCTCCCCTTGTAATTTCCCTAAGGGGCGAGAGAACGAGAAAAAATCCAATATGGTTGAAAGCTAAGTTAATCAAGGCAAAACAGGCGCCCGTTGTTCTTACAATAATAAGGCCGAGGAGCATTCCTAATAGTCCTGCAACGGCAATTCCTACTAATATAGCAAGAAGAGGATTCCCACTGATATATTTGATAAAGAGGCCGGAACCGTACGCACCAGTCCCTAAAAAGAGCATGTGGCCGAAGGAAAGCCGGCCCATGTATCCATACAACAGGTCAAAGGACATGGCAAAGATACAAAATATCATGAAGTCCGTCACCCGATGGGTCGACAGGATGGGAGTAATCAGCAGAAAACCTGCAGCGATCAAAAGGAAACCGATCGCTCCATAATCCTTTACCGGAGCGTTTTTTAATGGCACAGAAAGTTCGTTTCTTTTGTCCGAATTGAATTGATCTACTTTCACCTTATCCAGAGTTAACTCCTTAGGGTCATCCTGATGGTTAGAGATATTCTTCCAATCCTCGAGTATCTGAGATTTCTGACTTATCCATGATTTCCCTGGCAACCTTGCCTTCCTTAAGGATATGGACTCGGTCGGCCAAGAGTTTTACCATGGCAAGGTTTTGCTCGACGATCACAGCAGAAACCTTGTCTTTCAAACCGCTTAGAATTTTTACGATATCTTCAATGACAATGGCAGCTAATCCTTGAGTCGGCTCGTCGATCAAAAGGAGCTTTGGGTCCCCAACCAAGGCCCGGCCGACCAGTAGAATCTGTCTCTGTCCACCGCTTAATTGTCCTGCCTTTGTTTTTAAGAAGTCTTTCAATTTTGGATAGATACTCATCACTTTATCTAAGGCACGATCTATGGGTTCCTGGCTGGCATAAGCGGCGATCTCGATATTCTCTCGAACAGTCAAGTTCCCGAAGACCTTCTTTTCCTGAGCGACATATCGAAGCCCCCTCAGATAAAGCTCCTCTGGTGAAAGATTCGATATTTCATTTCCTTGATAGGTAATAGAGCCCTTCTTGGCCTTTAAAAGCCCGATGATAGTCTTCAACAATGTCGTTTTCCCGGCCCCGTTTCTACCGATTAAAAATGCCATCTGCCCCTTTTCGATTTTGAGGGAAATATCATGAAGCGCTTTTGCATGGCCGTAAGCAACATCTAAGTTTTTAATATCCAGCATATCATCCTTTCTCAAACCATTCCTGTTTCTTGATCATCGATTATGTGATCCGCTGATTCATCTCGCTTTTTCCCCAGTAGCACTCTCTCACGGATGGATCACAAAGGACATGATCAGGATCTCCCTCGCAGATAAAATTCCCCTCGTTCATGACACAGAGACGGTTCACCAAATTGACGACCTTCGACAACTTATGCTCGATGATGACCAGCGTGAGATCGTTTTTGATCCGTTGAAGAAGGTCAAGTACCTCTGAAATTTCAACATCACCGAGCCCGGAAAGAGGTTCATCCAGGAGAAGAAGTTTCGGGTTAAGGGAGAGAGCGATTCCAATCTCCAACATTCTTTTAGAGCCGTAAGAAAGCTCAGAAGTCAAGGTCATGGCCTTGCTTTCAAGACCCACCAGTTTCAGCGACTTCAGACAGTTTTCTTGGATATCCTCATTCCTGGTCGATGAGAAAAAGAACTTCCGAGGGGAGGTATGCTTCTCTTTGAATCGAATGCTGGACAAGACCATATTTTCCCAGACGGTCATTGAATTAAAAACCGAAACGAGCTGAAATGTCCGCACCATCCCCTTCATCACCCTCTGGTATGGAGGGATGGTCGTGATGTCCTCACCAAAAAAAAAGATACGTCCTTCTGTGGGAGGAAAGAAACCTGATAGCAGGTTAAAGAAGGTTGTTTTTCCTGATCCATTTGGACCGATGATGCCAGAGACCTCTCCTTTCTTGATGGAGAATTTTACCTTATTGACAGCGATGAGACCTCCAAAATGCTTACTCAATCCTTCCGCTACGAGAATTTCGGACATACCAACCCCTCTATTTTATACCATGTTAATGATGTTTAGCAGGTTGCCCAAAAAATGAGAATACTGCATATGTCATGCTGAACTTGTTTCAGCATCTGGTATTATCGTGCGACTTGGGAGACCCTGAACCAAGTTCAGGGTGACAAAAATGTTTTTTCAGCGACCTGCCTAGTGTAGTTTCTCAATAACGGCTTTACAATGACCCTGGGACTATCATCCCCGGGAAAGCGGGAATCCAGAGTAATAAGGCTGGATTCCGGATCAAGTCCGGAATGACAACACTGTAAAGTCATTGCTGATACATCACTCTAGCCAATAGAAGGGGAGGGGGTTCCTCCCCTTCTCACTTCCTTTACTACCAGCCCATCTCCTTCAGAGGTAGGCATAATTCTTCACCCGTGTAGACATCAACCACTTTACCAAAATCCCATTTATCCTTTTTTTCCTTAGGAGATTTGCCGTCTAAGATAAAAAAAGCGTATTTATAAGAAGGCCTTCCATCAATACGCCAAGTGGCTGGCCCCTTCACACTCATAAATTGGGGATGATCCATAAGAGCCTTATAGACCTTACGCGGTTCCATAGAGTTTGAGAGTTCAATACCCCTAAGGATTCCCTGCATCCCGAGATAGGCGTAAACGGCAAATGGATCGGGTGGTTCGCCATACTCTTGTTTCCAAGTTTTTGACAGGTCTGCAACTGCTTGTATTGTCTCGAGATCCTTGAAACCTACTAGATCATGATACCACCACCATCCCATTGTTAACCCTTCGAGGGCCTCAGGTGG
>CAZEKS010000210.1:0-4767 GCA_964512795.1 uncultured Syntrophaceae bacterium | reverse complement strand
TGTCTGTTCCGTTTTTCAGAACTTCAGCCGCTTTTCCCTATTGCGACACAGTCTCTTGAGGGAGAGGAGAAGGGTGAGGGGTAGAAAAAATTTGAAATGAAAAAGTTTTTGGGGATAACGATTTTTTTTATATTTATTTTTATTCAAAATGCCCAATCGGCATCAAAGAGAATTTTAGTTTTCGCTGGCGCTGCAAGCAAACCTGCCACAGAAGAAGGAGTACGAATTTTCAAGGGGAAATCTGGAATACCGGTCGACGTGGTCTTCGGAGGTTCCGGATTTGTCCTCTCTCAGATGAAATTGACAAAAAGGGGCGATCTCTATTTTCCAGGATCCTCCGACTTTATGGAGATGGCGAAAAAAGAGAGCTTGGTATTTCCTGAATCGGAAAAAATTCTTGTTTATCTCATCCCGGCGATCAATGTACAAAAAGGGAATCCTAAAAAGATCTATTCTCTCAAAGATCTGACAAGGGATGGCATCAGGGTAGCCATCGCCAATCCAGAAACGGTCTGCGTTGGGGCTTATGCGGTGGAAATCATCGAGAAAAATTACAACTCCGCTGAAAAAGAAAGGTTTAAAAATAATTTAGTCAATTATACAGAAAGCTGTGAGAAAACAGCCAATGTCATCTCCCTTAAGGCAGTGGATGCTGTCTTAGGGTGGAGGGTTTTCCAGTACTGGGACCCTGAACGATGGAGACGATCTATTTAAGGCCAGAAGAAATTCCCAGAATAGGTTACATCCCGATTGCTCTTTCAAAATTCACCCAGGACAAAGCGCTCGCTCAGACGTTTATTGATTTCCTCTTCTCCCCGCGGGGGAAGGCAGTCTTCCGAAAATATCATTACTTGATGGATATTAAAGAGGCACGACAGTTTACCAGACCCGATACACCCGTGGGAGGGGAGTATGTTCTTCCTAATGAATGGAGGGCCATGAAGAAATGACTTTTCGCTATACGATGATCGGGGCGGCATTAGGTATCTTCATCTTCTATTTGGGACTCATCCTCTCTCTTTTCTATTTTGTGGGTGGTAAAGGATTTTGGGAAGCCTTGTCACACCCCAACACTCTATTTTCTATCCGATTGAGCCTGATCGCCGCTACTTTGGCAACATTTTTTGCTGTGCTCATCGGGCTTCCATCAGCCTATGCCCTATCCCGCTTTAAATTTTTGGGCAAGGGAATTTTGGATACATTTCTGGAAATTCCAATGATCATCTCGCCGGTCGCCCTTGGCGCCGCGTTTCTTGTCTTCTTCAATACTCCCTTAGGAGAATTGATCCAAACCAAAAGCATCTATTTTGTTTTCGAAGTCCCAGGCATTATCTTGGCTCAATTCGCTACGATTGCAGGTCTGACAACGCGATTGATGAAGGCCTCTCTGGATGAAATCTCTCCGAGGTATGAAGCAGTAGCTCGTTCCCTCGGATCCTCCCCATGGCAGGCCTTCTACCGGATCACCCTTCCGCTTTCTTTCCGGGGACTCCTCGCCTCCGTCATCCTTTCTTGGGCAAAGGCCTTTGGAGAATTTGGAGCCACGGTCACGCTTGCCGGAGCAATGCCAGGAAAGACGGAAACGATGCCTATTGCCATTTTTACTTCTCTCGCTTCTGCCAATATTGACAGAGCGATCGTCTTGATACTTATCTTAGTGGCCTTTGGCCTCTTCATCCTTTACAGTATCCGATTGACCGGGAAAAGAGTCCGTTATGATTAGGATTGAAGGCCTCACCCTTCTTTTTGAATCGTTTGAGATAATGAATCTCAATATCCAAATTGAAGAAGGGGGATTCCACTTTCTCCTTGGCCCTACAGGAAGTGGAAAAACCCTGATCCTCGAATCCATCATGGGACTGCGTAAACCCAAGGCGGGCAGGATCTGGATTGGAGATAAGGAAGTTCAGGGTTTACCGCCAGAGCACAGAGGGATTTCGTATGTTCCGCAAGACCTGGCCCTCTTTCCCCATCTCAAGGTAATAGAGAACATCCTTTTTGGAATCAGAGCAAGAGATCTGGATATGAAGCTCTATGAAGAATATGTCCATGCCCTTATAGAAGTGATGAAAATCGATTCCCTTCTCGAACGATACCCCGCCCATCTCAGCGGAGGGGAAAAGAAACGAGTAGCCCTTCTCAGGGCATTGGCCCCCAAACCGAAACTCCTTCTTCTTGATGAGCCCCTCTCCGGCCTCGATCCTTCCATTAAAGTCGATATTCAACATCTTCTGAAAAATCTCCATTCCTCCTTTCATGCAACAACCCTCTGTGTCACCCATGATTTTGAAGAGGTATATTTTTTAGGTGATGAAATAACCTTCTTTATTGATGGGAAGGTGGAGCAGGTCGGAAAACGAGACGATGTTTTTCTAAGGCCAAAATCTAAAAAGGTGGCTCAATTTTTGGGCACAAAAAATCTCTACAGGGCAAAGGTTTTAAAGAACGAGAAATCATCACATCGATTGATCCTTGGAGTCAACGGCCTTCAATTTTCCATTCCAATGAGTCTGGTTCCAGATAAGATGGAGGTTGGGAAAGAAGTCGATTTGTTCATCCGGCCCGAAGAAGTGATGATTATCCGTGAGGGGAAAATTGTGAAGGACTCTTTAAAACAAAATATTTTTGAAGGGAAGATACTGGATATCAGCAATAATGAAAGATATCACACGGTTTACTTTCAAACGACTGAAGGAAAGATCCCTTTTCAAATTTCCATCCCCAACTATGCTTTTCGAAATCTAAATCTCACGATTGGGAAAATGGTCAATATAGCCCTCAGAGAAGAATCCCTCTGGGTGATGGTCTGAATCCTCTGTCCAGTGAGCCGGAGGATGAAAGGGCGGTCATTCTTTAATGCGAATCTCGATATGTTCAGACGTTTCGCAACCTTTCAGGGAGGAAACCATTCCTTTGATCGTCTTGGTTAAAATATTTCTCACAAACGCGGTTAAAGTTATGTTTTTCCCATCCACCTGTAATGAAATCTCCCCCTTTCTCTCCGATGTGAGAAATCGCCTTTCAATGTAGTCGGCAAGCCCTTTCATGTCATCGAGAAAAAAGCAGGAGACACCTATATCAAACGTTTTATTTGAAACAATCCCGACGAGGTTATCCTCCTTGGTACAAAGAAGTTCTTTGTGTTTCTCCTCCCGAAAAACCTCAATCTTAGGCTGAACATCCTTTTTGTATCCTTCTGTAAGGATGAGATCCACATCCTGAATCAATTTGTCCCGAATTTCCTCAAGTTTTAAATCTCTCTCCACATCCCGAATCAAAGCGATTTTTTTTGGCGATGAGATGACTACGGTGTGAGCCCCTGCTTGCTTATGGCGCCAGCTATCTTTTCCCTCCCGATCCACTTCAAACCCATGCATATCATGCTTGACCGTTGCAACCCGATAGCCTCGCCGGGTCAACTCGGGGACTAATTTTTCAATCAGCGTGGTCTTTCCACTATCCGATTTTCCAACAATTGAAATGATGGGAATCATCCGTATCTCCCTTGGAATATTGGATTGTCGGAATAATGGAATGATGTGGAATAGCTAGAAAACCCCTTTCAACCCAATATTCCATATTTCCATTATTTCACTATTCCGGTCAGAAGTTTCTATCGAGCAACTGAACCTTGACCTTCTCCCCTGCCCTAACCATCTCCTGATCTTCAGGGATGACGATCAAACCATTTGCCTTTACCATGGACCTCAAAATTCCAGACCCCTGCTCTCCAGTGGTCGTCACGAAGTATTGATTTTTTTCAAAAGAGACAGTCCCTCTGATGAAATAACGTCTTCCGGTCATCTTCCTAATCTCCTCTTTCAAGATGGCCTCAATGACAGGCCGAAAAAGTTGACGGCGGCCCATCATCTTCAAAAGGGAGGGTCTCACAAATTGCTCAAAAGAAATCATGGATGAGACGGGATTCCCCGGAAGGCCAAATACTGGCTTCCCTCCGATCGTCCCAAAAGCCAGAGGCTGTCCTGGCCTCATGGCCACTTTCCAAAAAACCATCTCCATACCCAAATCCTTCATGACATCTTTAACGAAATCATAATCACCCACGGAAACCCCTGCAGAGGAGATCAGGACATCTGCTCGGATTCCCTGACGAAGTTTTTCTGCAATCTCCTCTTTCCGATCCTTGGCAATGCCCAATTGAAGAGGGATTGCTCCGCAATCCTTGACCTGGGCCCCTAACGTGTAAGAATTACTTGAGACGATTTTGACCTCATCCAAATCCCCATCTACATCGACTAATTCATCTCCGGTGCATAGAATGGCTACCAGCGGTCTCTGAAAAACATGGACAAAAGAGCGTCCGACGGAAGCAAGCATCCCCACCTCTGCCGGACGGATAGTATCCCCTTTGGAAATCACACGATCTCCTTCTTTCACATCCTCCCCAGACTTCCGGATGTTTTCACCAGGAGCAGCAGCTTTGAAAATCAGGACAAATCCATCTTCTTTCTTTGACTCTTCAACAGGAATGACCGTATCTGCCCCTTCCGGAATGGGAGCACCCGTCATGATACGAATGGCCTTTCCTTTTTCGAGTGTCTTGGTTGATATAAAACCTGCGGGAAGATCTTCGACCACTTCTAACCGGACAGGATGATTGGGGGAAGCTTTCTGGACATCCTCAGATCTCAGGGCATACCCGTCCATGGCCGAATTATCCAGAGGTGGGATGTTTCTTCTGGCGTAGATATCCTCTGCAATCACCCTCTCCAAACTTTCGAGAAGGCTAACCTTTTCAATCCCCAA
>CAZEKS010000209.1:0-4780 GCA_964512795.1 uncultured Syntrophaceae bacterium | reverse complement strand
TTACAACGAAACCCAGCTGCGAATAGAATTCATTGATCCCTTCTTTGAAACCCTGGGCTGGGATATAGCCAACAAGGAAGGCCACGCAGAACAATATAAGGATGTTATCCATGAGGATGCTATTAAAGTTGCCGGAGCCACCAAAGCACCGGATTACTGTTTTCGAATCGGGGGCGCGAGAAAATTCTTCCTCGAAACAAAGAAACCCTCTATTGATATCAAGGATCAGGTTAGCCCAGCATACCAGTTAAGGCGATATGCCTGGAGCGCAAAACTTCCCCTTTCGATTTTGACGAACTTTGAAGAGATGGCAGTTTATGACTGTCGTCTTCGACCAAAGCCTAACGACAAACCGAGCGTAGGTAGAATCCGATTCTTTACTTGCGCGCAATATCCCGACTCTTTCGAAGAGATCAACAACATTTTCTCAAAGGAATCTGTCCTCAAAGGATCATTCGATAGATTCGCTGAGTCCGAGAAGCTGAAGCGAGGCACCGCGGAAGTCGATGCAGAATTTCTAAAAGAAATAGAGTCATGGCGTGAGGCTTTGGCCAAAGATATCGCCATGAAGAACCAGAAGCTCTCAATCCGGGAACTCAACTATGTTGTTCAACTCACCATTGACCGCATCATCTTTCTCCGGATGTGTGAGGATCGGGGAATCGAAAAATACGGTCAGATCCAAAATCTTCTCAATGGCACTAACACCTACCGCCGTCTTCGAGAAATTTTCTACCATGCCGATGATAAGTATAACTCCGGCCTTTTCGATTTTGGTACAGACCGACTCACTCCTGAACTTAAATTAGACGACAAACCACTCAAGGATATCTTCAAAAATCTTTACTATCCGGAATCTCCCTATGAATTCTCGGTCCTGGGAGCGGATATTTTAGGTCATGTCTATGAACAGTTTCTTGGAAAGGTGATCCGGCTCACCGAAGGCCATCGGGCAAAAGTTGAAGAAAAACCCGAAGTGAGAAAAGCCGGCGGAGTTTATTATACTCCAACTTATATTGTGGACTATATTGTAAAAAATACGGTTGGGAAATTGTGTGAACGCAAGACTCCAAGACAGATCAGTTTGCTTCGCATTCTCGACCCAGCCTGTGGTTCTGGCTCTTTTCTTCTCGGAGCTTACCAGTATCTATTGGATTATCACCTGAATTGGTATCAAAAAGACGCGCATCAGAAGCATACCAAGGAGATTTATCGCGGTCGTGGCGGCCAGTGGTTCCTGACTATTCAAGAGAAAAAGAGGATTCTCCTGAACAATATCTTTGGTGTGGATATTGATCCACAGGCAGTTGAAGTGACTAAACTGAGTTTGCTCCTCAAGGTTATGGAAGGCGAAAATCAGGATACTCTGGAACGCCAGATGAGATTATTCAAAGAGCGAGCCTTGCCTGATTTGGGAAGTAATATCAAATGCGGGAACTCCCTCATTGGCCCTGACTTTTATCAGGGCGAACAGATGAACCTACTTGATAACGAGGAGGTTTATCGAATCAACGCCTTCGACTGGGAAAAAGAATTCTCAGAAATCATGAGCCGCGGCGGCTTCGATGCAGTAATAGGTAATCCGCCGTATATTCGCATTCAAACCATGAAAGAATGGGCACCATCAGAAGTTGAAATCTATAAAGAGCACTACACCTCTGCCAGTAAGGGGAACTATGACATATATGTGGTTTTTGTAGAGCGTGGGTTGAGCTTGCTGAATAAATCTGGACGACTTGGATTTATCTTGCCCCACAAGTTTTTCAATGCCCAGTATGGTCAGCCATTGCGAGGTTTGTTGTCAAAGGGAAAGCATTTAACCGACGTTGTCCACTTTGGCGACCAGCAAGTATTCGTTGGAGCGACGAATTATACCTGCTTGCTGTTCCTGGATAAATCAGGCATCAAGAAATGCCATTTTATTAAGGTGGATGACCTAACAACCTGGAGAAATACAGGTGAGGCTACTAAGGGAACAATTCCTTCTTCCAGAATCACTGCCTCAGAGTGGAACTTTGCGGTTGGGAAGAGTGCAGCATTATTCGACAGATTAAGCAGGATGCCAGTGAAGTTGGGAGAGGTGTCACAATTATTCGTTGGGTTACAAACCGATGCTGATGATGTATTCATATTGGAAGAACTGCGACGGGAGGGAAAACGCGTTCTCTGCGACTCAAAATCTACTGGGCAACAACATTGGTTTGAAGATGAACATCTCAAACCATTCCTGAAAGGTTCTTTAAATATACGCCGCTACTGTTTGGCCGATGTAACTAAACGTCTAATCTTCCCATACGAAATAATCAATGGCAAGTCTCAACGTATTGACGCGAAGGAATACAAACGGCGCTATCCTTTAACATGGGCATATCTTGAAGAAAACCGAGAGCGGCTTTCTGCAAGAAACAAAGGTAAAATGGGAAATGAGTGGTATGGATACGTTTACAAAAAGAATCATTCTAAGTTTGGTGTCCCAAAACTACTGGTTCCTTCAATCGCCACAGGTAGCTGTTTCGCAGCTGACTTAGAGGGGAAATATTACTTTGTTGGCAGTGGTGGTGGAGGAGGTGGAGGCTATGGGATTATAATTTCATCAGAATCAGGTTTTTCAAATCTATATCTGCTCGGGTTACTCAATTCAAGCTTGTTGAGTTCGTATTTAAAGTTGGTTAGCACCCAATTCCGCGGCGGTTACATTGCACTTAATCGTCAATACATCGAGCAACTCCCCATCCGAATCATCAATTTTTCCGACCCCGCTGACAAAGCTCACCATGACCAGATCGAAAAATTTGTTGAGCAGATGTTAACGCTCCGCAAACAATTGGCAGCAACCAAAACTCCTGACGAAAAGACACGATTACAACGCCAGATCGACACCGCCGACCAACAGATTGATCGATTGGTGTATGAGTTATATGGACTGACCGACAACGAGATCAAAATTATTGAAGAGACGTCTCGATCATGAATGAAAAGATGATCAAGCGAGATTTGTTTGGATTTCTTCCACACAAATGGACATTTGAGTTCGATGGTGGGAAGATATCACCAATTCCAGAGTTTGATGAGGTAGCAGCTTCAGTAAATAAGGACACAAATGAGGATGGATTTTTGTACCCTCCAATCGAATATCGAGTGAGAGTGGATCCTATAACAATAAACCCTCTAGAAAAGATCCCAAAAACAGAGAGACCTGCGCACCTGTACAGAATTCCTCCCTCCCATGAACTATGTCTCTCCGCCTCCAGCACGCCAGAAAAAATTAGGAAAGGTCCTGGATCTTTCATCATCCAATTGCTTGCTTACCTTTTTGGAGTTAGACTGCAATTTTATGATTGGTGGTTTGACAGTCGATTGCCAATTAAAGAAAGAGCTAGAACACATGGCCTAATATTTACAGAAAACACTGCGGAAGAATTTCTATCCTACTGTTACAAGACTTGGAAAAGTTGGGCTGAAAAAGAACAAAAGCTGATTACCAATTTGCTTTTCATGCACACTCGATCGCTTTCATATGAAGGGGAATGGGAGCGTTTCACTATTGAATACATGGTGCTTGATGGCTGTTACAGATTGGCAGAAGAATTGGCTTTCGTCCAGAAAGGATCCTCTCATGGGAAAAGGATTGAATCCCTTTGTCAAAAGTTTAGTATTCCCATTAATAAGGACCTTATTCGCGAAATCGTGCGGCTTAGAAATGATTTATTCCATGAAACACTTTGGGATGGGTCACAACCCGGAACTGCCATTAGTAGTTCTAGTTTTATTTTACCTACCCATCTTCGACGGTTGAATCAGCGGCTCATCATGGCACTACTTGGTTATAAAACACCTTATATACAAACTGGATGGTGGTTTTTTGGCAACTATTCGCTCGATCAACCGTAATTGCCACAAAGTGTTTGCCAAAGAGCTTGGAGGAACGCTTCCCATATTTCATAGAATTTGGTTACATAGAAAAGAGGTTGGCTCTATTTCTACAAAAGAAAAGCCAAAGAAACCTCTGGTTTTTTAACCGAGGAAATAATCAAATTGGCGGCAAGAAATTATCAACCGATCACGCTTCGTAGCTAAAAAGAAACCCAGGAGTCGGGGTACCTTGGCGAACCAAAAAAATGAGATTGCTTTCCTGCCTTTCGGCAGGCAGGGTTTCACTCACAATGACAATTTAAAATGCCTTTTAAATATCGGAATTTAATGATATCCTTATTTACGAGATATGGGTAACATTCAAATGAAGAAAGAAACTCTCTATCTTGATACATCTGTTCCGAGCGCTTATTTTGATGATCGCACTAAAGAGCGACAGGAGGCAACAATTACATTTTGGAGAAAGGTTTTGCCTCTTTATCAAGTTTATATATCAGGGATTACAGTGGAGGAATTGGAAGCTACCAAAAATGAATTCCTGAGAAGAAACTTTAAGAAGCTCGTTAAGGGGTTCAGAATACTAAAAGTGAATAAGAAGATTAGGAACTTGACAAGGATCTACATTGAAAAAGGGATTTTCCCGGAGAGATATATTGACGACGCGCTTCATGTGGCGACAGCTTCTTTTTACAACGTTTCCTACTTAGTCTCTTGGAACTTTGAGCACCTGGTTAAGGTGAGAACTAGAAGGTTGGTTAACTCAGTTAATATTTTAGAAGGATTTAGTGAAATAGAAATTGTCTCTCCCCAAGAATTATAGGGAGGAGGTTGCTATGGAAAAGATTGATTATTTTGACTATAAGCGCCTGGCCAGAAAAATGAAAGTGCCTGATACCGTCTTGAAGAA
>CAZEKS010000208.1:0-4795 GCA_964512795.1 uncultured Syntrophaceae bacterium | reverse complement strand
GTGATCGACGATATGCCAAATATCGTCACCATGGTAAAGGCTCGTCTGGAGGCAAGCGGATACGAGGTGATTGCTGCCCTGGACGGACAGCAAGGCTTGACCTATGCTTATTCGGAGAAGCCGGATCTGATCATATTGGATATCGTCATGCCTGCCGGTGGAGGTTATTCCGTCTATACGAGGTTGAAGATGTCCCCCAAAACCCGGTCTGTTCCGGTCATTTTTCTTACCGCTAAAGATAGACCGGAAGACGTGGCAAGGGCATATAATTTAGGGGCGCAATACTTTGTCAAGAAGCCTTATAAGCCAGAGATGCTGCTGGGGACGGTCAAGAAGGTCTTAGAATCATCCGAGCATCCACAACAGCCCAGAGGATTACAAAAGCGAATACTGGTCATCGGGAAAGAACCCGAGCTTGCCGAGTTCGTGAAATTAGTTGAAATGGGCTACGAAGTGAGCATCGTATCAAGCATCAAAGAAGGATCGGAAGAGGTCAAGAAGGAAAAGCCGGATATCATCTTTCTCGATGGATCGCTCGTCAAGGCGAATAACTACGATGGCTTCTATCAACTGAAGCTGGAATTTGCCTCAAGCGACCCACCCATGATTATATCTGTCACCAAAGAGGATTTGGAAGAATTTAAAAAAAAGCTTGGGGGCTTTAGTATTTTTTGCTTAAAGCCTTTTAATTACATCGATCTATTGGGACACATCAGGGTGGCTTTACAAAAGAATTAAACGGGCGTTCAGAAAACGCAGAGAGGCCCTGGAAACGTGCGGATGAATTAGATGTCTTAGAAAGGTCAAATGGCACATGAACCCATTGAAACACACCCGCCCGCCCTTAGAAGGAAAGCTGACCGAACCATTACAAACCTCTAATCGGGGCGCCAGTTGGCACCGGCTCGACCTTCATCTACATAGTCCTAATGTGCCGGCTTTTGTGCCCCCGAAAGGGACGAAGCGTGAAGACGGGAAAGGCCTTTTTGACGCCTATGTCGAACAACTTGCATCTCAAGGGATTTCCGTCGCCGCCATCACTGACTACAATGGCGTGAACATAGAATGGTTTGAAATAACGGCTGCAAAGGCCACGAACCGCGGCGTCACGCTTTTGCCCGGGGTCGAGATGACATTCAAACAGAGCAAATATGGCCTTCATATATTGGCCATCTTCTCCGGAGATACCGACCTGAAAGGCTTGAACACCTTTCTTCGATCCCTTGATAAAACACCCGCCACCCCTTTGTTTGACAACCAAGGCTCTCATCGGGATATTGATTTGAAAACCAGCTTGGCAGATGCCCTGAAGGACTTGCGAAGCCGGTTCAACTGCTTGTTGGTCCTTCCGCACCCCGATCAGGCAAATGGTTTCTGGAAGGGTCTTACGGCCGACGTTGCTGCCAAATTCCTCCTGGAGATAAGACCTGATGCGATCGAATATCTCCCGGAGAAAGAAAAAAAGAAGCTCCAACCTTCGGGCGTTCTACCGGAAAATTTCTGGGATCAAATGGCTTTCGTTGAATTCTCCAATTCAAAACGAATCGAAGAGATCGGAACGCAATATCGAACCGATGGACTCCTCCGGGCAACCTACCTAAAACTCAGCGCAACGAATTTAGACGCCCTGCGATTGGCTCTGCATGATCCGCAGACCCGTCTGTCCATTGGTGGGATTCCTCCGGCGAATCATCCGAGAATCCGAAGCATGACGATCTCAGGATCGGGTTTCCTGGGAAATCTGAGTATTTTCTGGAACCAAGACCTCAATGTAATTATTGGGGATAGGGGCGTGGGCAAATCTGCCATTCTCGAAAGTCTCCGCTATGCCTTTGCCATCAAGCCCAACTCGGATCAATCCTCCCGCGAGGAGCTTGTTCATCATGCTTTAGGCCCTGGCGGCAAGGTGGAGGTCCTCCTGGACAGGCCTGTTCGGGAGGGGAAAATCCGCCAGTATCGCATCGTCCGAATGTTCGGCGAAGAACCCCGGACATTTCAAATCAGCCCTGAAAAACCCCTTTCAGTGAGTCCTTCTGAACTTCTCAGTCCTGGCGGTGGACTCACATTTTTTGGCCAACGAGAGATCTACGCCGTTTCCGGGAGTGAAGAGCATCGACTTGCGCTCTTGGATGAGCTAATGGGTGAAGAGGCTCGAAAAGATGCAGAAGCTGTTGTTAAAGCCACGGAATCACTCACCACTAACACAGCGGCAATACTGGATCTGCAGGCAAAGCTGACGAAACGAGAAGAATGTCGTCAACGGCTCAAGAAAATCGATCAGGAGATTGAAAACCACAAAAGTCAAGTGACAGAAAAGCCAAAAGAGGTGACCGATCTTCGCAGTGTGGGGGAATGCTTACAGAATGCGATACGTACTTTCAGGAGCGCCTTAGCGGATTCTGATTCAAGGCGTCTCAACCTACTGGCTTCTCTGGAAACGGCCCACCGGAACCTACTTGACGCCCAAAGCAGAGAAACAGCTATCGTGCCAGAGGGTGTAAAAGTCTCCGCTGTCCTTCAGGAAAGCCTGAAGGTAGTCCTCGATGACGAGACAACCCTTTTTGAGCAGGCTGTACAGAGTCTAACGCGCCTTGATATGCGTTGCCAAGAGAAGCTTCGTCATTTGGAGGAAGAGAGTAAGCGAATTGAACGGGACGCAAAAAACAAACCACCAGGTCAGGATCCACTCTCAAGATTAAAAGAAGAAAGAACTTCTGTGGCATCCCTTATTGGAGAACTTGATGGGATCGAAGATCGCCTAAAGAGTCTCAGACAGAAACGGCAGGGACTTCTTCAGCACATCAGAGATTGCAGAGACATTCAGAACAGATTACGCACGGAACGAGTGGAGGCTATTGCAGAATCTCTCAACGGCCGACTCCATCTCAAGGTAGAATTGAAGGGTCAAAAGAAGAGTTATAAAGAGAAGCTCTCATTACTCTTAAAGGGATCTAACCTATATCAGGATGCGATCGATCAGCTCGTGGTTCCCGAAGCGACAGATGGCATCGCCCTCGCCGAAGCGGTACGGGCAGGAAGCAAAGAAGTCCAAATGTGTTTCGGCCTCAAGCCTGAGATAGCAGACCGCTTGATCAGTTGGCTAACCGGTGAGGAATCCAGACTCTTGGAGTTGGAAACACTTATTCCTCAGGACGCCCTTCGATTGGAACTAAAGATAGACGGTCAATACCGGCCTCTCGAACATCTATCGGCGGGTCAGGGTGCCACAGCCGTTTTGCTTTTTTTGTTCGGTCTTGAAAACCGAATTCTTGTCATCGATCAGCCGGATGATTACCTCGACAACCGATTCGTACACGAAGAGATCCTTCAGGTTTTGAGGGAGCGAAAAGGGTTAAAAGACCAAAGTCCCCAGCGCCAGGTCATTCTGACGACAAATGACGCCACCATTCCCGTGATGTGCGATGCCGAACTCGTCATGCCTTTGGACGTACGAGATGATCATGCCCATATCATCGGCCGGGCATCTATCGACGACCGCTCAATACGGGAGCACATAAAGACTATCCTGCCGGGAGGGGAAGAGGCTTTTCAACAACGTGCGAAGAAATATGGAGGATTGGCAGCTTCATGAACTCTCCTCTCAACCAATCGGTGGGGTACCCCCTCTTTCTTCCAAACTCTGTCTGAATTTTTTGCAACTGAAATGAGAGACCAGTTTTTCTTTTGTAAAGAGGAGAACGCTATTCTTCTTTTCATAAATCCAGACAGAGAGCTGGGCGGCCTCGGCAGGATCGGCAATTAAGAACATGATTCCCAGCTTATCCAGTTTACCAAGCTGGTTAAGAGCAACCTGCGTTTCTGGTTCACCCCACTGATTAAGAAAAACCTTTTGATTGAGACCAGTCATAAACAAATGGGGGCGTTGGGGTACCTGTTTAGGACGGGGCTTCCGAAAATTTGAAATGAGTTCTAAACCAGGAATCGTCATTATCTCAATGTTGTAATCAAGCTATGTCCATTAAGTGTTTGTTCAAAGTGAAGCTCCCCGGCCATAGGCCGGGGCTTCCCCGAAAGGAAATATCATTTTAATTGTGCCCCTTCCTGCCTGCCGGTAGGCAGGGACCCCGCCTATCCCGCTTTGGCGGGACGGGGCACTTGCCGGACAATAGACAAGCGTCTTCGTGCTTGCAGTTGATATTTAGCTCTTATTGTTATTCGCATATTTGGTGCCAAATCTGAAGTTGTATTTAAAAGGCAGTTTAAATCTCTTAACGCACTAATATTAAACGGTTTTCCAAGCTTTGAGCAATAATAACAATTTTCTTAAATGAAGATTCCGTAATACATTCTGTACCTGCAATGACAAATTTTGTCCTAAAATATAGAAGAATATGTTTAAAAAAAATGTTATCATTTTTGCATAATTTTGTTTCAAGAAAAGGATTAAGAGATGGTGAAAGAATCTATCGTCAGGATGAAAAGACCGAGGCCCCTTAAGGCGGATTTACACCTTCATACCGCTGAAGATCCGCTTGACCACATAAGATACACGGCCAAAGAGCTTATCTCAAAAGCTGCCGATGAAAGTTTTGATGTGATTTCCATCACCAATCATCACCAGATGACCTTCAATCAGGACCTTTTATCGTATGCACAGCAAAGGGGTATCCTCCTCATCCCTGGTATAGAGATGACGATTCGGAGACGTCATGTCCTCGTTTTGAACCCTCCCCCGCATAAAACGTGTTCAGATTTTCTCTCCCTTTCAAAACTGCGTCGCCCGGAAACCTTGATCGTTGCTCCACACCCCTATTTCCCTGGAACCTATTCTTTA
>CAZEKS010000207.1:2683-4801 GCA_964512795.1 uncultured Syntrophaceae bacterium | reverse complement strand
TAAACTTCTCCTTTTTCTTCATCAAGGTCCAGGCAATCACCAACAGTTTCGCCGCAGAGCCTGGCGCCTTCCAAGAGTGCGTCAATGTCAATACCCTGGAGTGCAGCCGGAAGAAGCCCTACTGCAGAGGTCTCTGAGGTTCTTCCACCCACCCAGTCCCACATCGGGAGCCGTGCGATCCATCCTTCCTTTTTTGCCATCCGGTCAAGGTCGCTATTTGCTTCGGTAATCGCCACAGCGTGTTTTTCGAAACGAAGTCCCTTCGACTGATAGGCAGCCTTTGCTTCAAGCATCCCATTTCGAGTTTCTATCGTGCCGCCACTTTTTGAGATGACAATGGTCACGGTTTCTTGTAAGGCCCCTTTTACTTCTTTTAAAACCCGGTCGAATCCATCCGGATCGGTATTGTCAAAAAAATAGGGTCTGATCGGGTCTTTGGAGGTTCTAAGTGCATCGGATACAAACTGGGGCCCCATGGCTGATCCACCAATGCCGATGATCAGCATGCGAGAGAAACGTTTGCCCTTTCTGGGATTTTATCTTTCCAGCATGAACCTTTTTAGAAAAATCCTTGATGGCCTGGAGGGTCTTCTGAATGTCACGGGCTATCTCTCTCTCCGGAGCCAATTCCGGGGCACGGAGCCAATAATGGCCAACCCTCCTGTTTTCATCGGGGTTTGCAATGGCCCCGGATTCAATGGCCTCCATATCCTGAAAGGCTTTTTGTATCTGAGGTTCCATCCGATCGAGATAATCATTTGAAAACATCATGCGGCTGATATCGACCGTCAGCCCGATTTCTGGATTGAAGTTGAGATACTCCTTATATCGTTCCCATTCTTCGATGCTCATCATCACTCGCCCTCATATAACCTGATTTTAGGTTGTTCTTAACAACATTGTAGCGCCCTCATTTATTGGGGGTGAATTCAGAATTTTCGTCGGCAATAAATGCCGACGCTACATCTTATCTCCCATACCTCCTGATTTATAGAGGTACTCCTAAGTCTTTAAGAGAGCCATGGCACGAGAGGCTGCACCAAGAAGAGCTGTTCTTTCATTCATAATGACTCTGACGGGAATCTGAGACACAATACGGGATAGCCTTCCTTTATCTTTGAAAGCTTTTATGAAAGTCCCGTCTTTCAATTTCCAGATGATCTTGGGAGCGATTCCACCCCCGATGTAGACCCCTCCCATTGCCATGACTTGAAGGGCGAGATTTCCAGCGGCTGAACCGTAGATGGAAGTGAAGAGATCCAGAGCCTTCACACACAACTTATTCTTCTTGAGACGAGCCGTCTCAGAGATCACTTCAGCCGGGTCTTCTTCTTTCATCTTTTCGGAAAGCCACGATGGCTCAAGGCCGAACCTTTTCGAACCCTTCAGGAATTGATAAATATGGAAGAGGCCCTCTCCGGAAAGAACTCGTTCATAACTGACGTGATCGAAGGATCCGGAAAGGTAATGAAACAGCTCCAGCTCCAGATGGTTTCTGGGACCGAATTCAGCATGCCCTCCCTCAGAAGGAGAGGGCACATGTTGTTTCCCGTCCCAGAAAAGAATTGCCTCTCCAAGGCCTGTTCCGGCGGAGATGAGGGCTTGATTCCCCCTTTTTGTCTTGCCCGCATTTAAAATTTCAAAATCCCCCTTCTTCAAAACAGAAATTCCATAAGCATTGGCCACCAGGTCATTAATGACCTCCACTTTTTTAAGAGAAAGTATTTTCCAAAGCGATTGAATATCTATCCACCACGGAAGATTTGTGGCGATGATGACTTCCTCAGTGACGGGGCCCGCCACGCCGAAACAGGCTGAAGCGATCCCTTTCTGTCCCCTCATAAAACTGACGAGGATATTCTCCAGTCCTTTGTATCTTTTGCTTAAATAGGTTTTTTCAGATAGGAGATGGAGGCGGCCCCGGGTTACTTCAAAAAGGCCAAGGCGAGTGTTTGTCCCGCCCACATCTCCTGCCAGAATCTTTTTCATCTCTATAATTTATATCTATACCATCAGAGGGTGTCAATATGAAGTTTCGTCACAAAATCGGGGATACTTCCAATGATCATTTCTCTGTTGATTTTAGACCCTGGTTTAGTATATTTTCTTATTGAAGAC
>CAZEKS010000207.1:0-2583 GCA_964512795.1 uncultured Syntrophaceae bacterium | reverse complement strand
GATCATTTCTCTGTTGATTTTAGACCCTGGTTTAGTATATTTTCTTATTGAAGACCCAAAGAGGAATGATTATTAAAATTTTAGAGTTTTGAAATTTAAAGGAATTAGGTCCCGCCAAGGACGGGGTTTCCAAAGTTTTAGAATGCGGTCTCTTATATTTAATGGTATTGAAATTTAGAAAGAGAACAAGACGTTTCAATACTTTTGGAGACATATGTTTGGATGATCCAGTAAAGGTTTCCGCCCTAAAACTTTTGGAAGTTCCTCATTATCCTTTAGATGAGGAACTTCCCGTTCCGCCCAGTCCCGCCCTTGACGGGAACCTGTATCCATTGGGACGATTTTACGAAACATTAATTATTTAAGATGAAGAAATATATTAAAATTATTTTAGGAGGCCGGCCATGGCGTTGGAAAGGAGATCTATCTGCTCCAATTTGCACATATTCCTTGGTTTAATTTTCTTTTTCTTTTTTTTCCAACAGAGTCTTTATGCTCATACAGAGCATCCTAAAGAACAAAAGGGTATTGGGATAGAAGAAAAATTAGGGCAGGTCATTCCCCTCGACCTAACCTTTAAAGATGAAAATGATGATCCAATCAGTTTAAGACAACTGATCCATACTCCCACTATCCTTGCTCCGGTCTATTACCATTGCCCCAATGTCTGCAGTCTTCTGCTCCAAAACCTTGCCGACGTCTTAAACAGATTGCCTGCCGAACCGGACAAAGAGTATAGGGTGCTTTCAGTCAGTTTTGATGAAACAGAAAAGCCAGGCCTTGCTCTTGAAAAGAAAAAGATGTACCTCAAAATGATTGAAAAACCTTTTCCTCAAGATGCCTGGAGATTCTTAACGGGAGACAAAGAGAATATCCACAAACTAATGGATTCTATCGGCTTCCATTTCAAAAGAGTGGGGGAGGATTTTCAACATCCTGTATCATTAATCATCGTGACCCCGGATGGAAAGATCACCCGTTACATGTATGGCTCGGACTTTCTTCCCTTTGACATAAAAATAGCACTACTTGAAGCTTCCCAAGGAAGGATCGGAGCTTCAATCAGTAAGGTTGTTCGATTCTGTTTCACTTACGACCCCAAGGGGAAAAAAATCGTGTTTAATACATTGAAAGTGACGGGTACCGTGACCCTACTTTTTGCGTTATCCTTTATCGTGTTTCTTCTTTTCAAAGGTCGAAAACAGCATCCCAAAGAGGAGTGACAGGAATGACATCGACTGTAGCCACGGAGAGTATTCACCCCGGAATAAGTTTTTATGAAAATCACGGGAGATACCGAGGAATCCTCGGATGGATTCTTTCGACAGACCATAAGAGAATCGGTCTGCTTTATCTCTCCTTGATCCTTTTATTCTTTTCTGTAGCTGTTTTCTTCGGATTTCTGATGCGACTGAAACTGATTACACCAGGATTCAATCTGATGAAACCGCAGATGTATAATTCCTTTTTTACTTTACACGGAATCATCCAAATCTTCCTGGTGGTCATTCCTGCTATCCCGGCGATCTTTGGTAATTTCTTTTTACCGATTCAGATCGGTGCAAGAGATATGGCTTTCCCGAGGATAAACCTTCTCTCTTGGTGGCTTTATATTTCCGGTGCGATCATCGTCTTCCTTTCCCTTTTCACGGGAGGCGGACCTGTAGATACCGGCTGGACCTTTTACGCCCCTTACAGTCTCCGGACAACAGTCAATGTTCCCCTTGCTGTCTTTGGCGTGTTCATTTTGGGTCTTTCCTCCATCCTCACGGGGGTCAATCTCGTGACCACCACTCATCGGCTTCGAGCCCCTGGTATGACCTGGTTCCGCCTTCCTCTTTTTGTATGGGGGATCTATGCTACAGCATGGGTTCAAATCCTTGCCACCCCCGTGATCGGGATTACCCTCCTCCTCATTATGCTCGAAAGATATTTTGGAGTGGGTGTCTTTGACCCAGCAAAAGGTGGGGACCCTATTTTATACCAGCACCTTTTCTGGATCTATTCCCATCCAGCAGTCTATATCATGATCCTCCCAGCCATGGGAGTGATTTCAGAGGTCCTTCCTGTCTTCACCAGAAAAAGGATCTTCGGATATAAGGCCATTGCCTTTTCAAGCATAGCCATTGCCAGCGTTGGTTCACTTGTTTGGGGACATCATATGTTCGTCAGCGGTCAGAGCGATCTTGCCAGCATCATCTTTTCTTTTCTGACCTTTTTAGTTGCGGTGCCAAGTGCGATTAAGGTTTTCAACTGGGTGGCCACATTATACAAGGGATCGATTGATCTGAAGCCGCCCCTCTTGTTTGCCCTCACGTTTATCTTTCTTTTTTCCATCGGAGGACTCACAGGTCTTATCCAGGGTGCCCTTGCTGTGAACATGCACCTCCATGATACCTATTGGGTCGTCGGACATTTTCACTACATCATTTTTGGCGGGATGGGGTTTGGCTTTCTCGCAGCTCTCCACTATTGGTTTCCGAAGATGTTTGGGAAAATGTATGATTCAAAGCGAGCCGTATGGGCATGGTTCATTTTATTCATTGGATTTAATGTCCTTTATTTCCCTATGCTGATTCTCGG
>CAZEKS010000206.1:0-4814 GCA_964512795.1 uncultured Syntrophaceae bacterium | reverse complement strand
TCCTCTAACTTTGTTAATTTCCCCTCTTTCCTTCGAATCTCAATCTTGCCTCGATGGAAGACGGCGATGCCTGCAGAGTCATAGCCTCGATATTCGAGTCGTTTGAGCCCATCAATGAGAACCCTTGCCGTCTCTCTGGAGCCGATATATCCGACAATGCCACACATTTCTCAACCCTCACTCTTCTTATTTCTATTGCTTTTCTTTTTTTGCCGGTGCTCTATTCTTTTACTCCATCCCTTAATGTTCCTCTGTCTCGCTCGGCTGATCGCCAACGCCCCTCCCGGAACATCTTTCGTGACAGTGGAACCCGCGCCAATCGTAGAACCATTTCCCACCTTGACGGGCGCTACAAGTTCCACATTCGATCCCACAAAGACCCGATCACCGATGATCGTCTGATGCTTCTCGAACCCATCATCGTTACAGGTGATCGTCCCAGCGCCAATATTGACCTCTTCTCCAACCATGGAATCTCCGATATAGGTAAGATGATTGGCTTTGGAACCTTTGCCGATGACCGACTTCTTTACCTCCACAAAATTCCCTATCTTTGCCCTCGCCTTCAACTCCGTGAGGGGCCTCAGATGGGCAAAAGGGCCAATGACGGCCCCCTCTTCAATCTTACTTCCAGTGATCACAGAATTCGAGCGAATCGTCACCTCATTGCCGATCGTGGAGTCTATGATCTTTGAGTTAGATTCAATGATACAGCGTTCACCAATTCTTGTCATCCCATGAAGATAGCAATTCGGAGAGATCGTTGTGTCTCTTCCCACTTCAACCATTCTCTCCACATAGGTAGTTTTGGGATCGAAAATAGTCACTCCAGAGAGCATTAACTCCTTCAGCTTCTCCAGTTTAAGAACCTCATTGGCCACGGCAAGATCGACCCTTGTGTTGATTCCCATTACCTCCACCGGATCCGCCACGATATAAGCAGAACACTTCAAACCTTCCTTATTTGCAATCTCAACCAGGTCGGTGAGATAGTATTCACCTTGTGCGTTATTCTTTCCAATCTTGCTTAACCCATCAATCAAAAAGGAAGCCTTCAGGCCATATATCCCCGTATTAATCTCTCGGATCGATTTTTCCTCCTTTGAGGCATCCTTCTCCTCCACAATTTTTCCTATCCAACCCTCAGAACTTCGGATGATCCGACCATACCCGAACGGATCCTCCACAACGGTCGTTAGCACAGAGAGGATGGAGTCACTTTTCCCAAAAGCATCGATAAAGAAATGAAGGGTATCGGCTTTCACCAAGGGAACATCTCCGCAGAGGATAAGGACAGTACCCGTGAATGTCTTTAGAAATGGAACAGCTTGCAAGACCGCATGACCCGTGCCCAGTTGTTCCTTCTGAATGGCGAAGTCAATCCGAGTGTTTTGAAACCTCTCCTTAATTTGGTCTGCCTGATGACCTATTACCACAATCGTCTTTTCGGATTTGACTCCGGTTAAGGATAGGTCAATGGGATAGAAGAGCATAGGAAGTCCCAGAATGGGATGAAGCACTTTCACAAGGTCTGACTTCATCCGGGTCCCTTTCCCTGCTGCAAGAATGATGGTAGCAATACCTTCCAAATCTCTATCCTTTCACATTAATTCAACTTTCTTTATACTATGGATGGGCCTTTTCGTCAACTCTGAGTGCCTTCACTCTGAGTGCCTTCACAGGCAAACCTGCCCACCCCCAGTTTTTGTTCTTCGTTAAGGATCCGAAATGATTCTACCTGGACGAACCGCTCGGAGAGGCTTCATCGGCCGCGCCACTTAGCGATTGAGCACTTTGTTTCAGATGTCATACGTAATCCACGCTCATGTAACGGACCTGTCACCCAACCCATCAAAGACGCCCTTATGAAGCCCCGAAGAGGGGTTCGCCCAGGTGGTAAAAGGCATCTCATCCAAACAAGCGGGATGGGTAGAATGAAAAACTGAGGGTGGGCAAGCGCAGTCAAATGGTTGACAAGAACCTTTTAGGGGTGTAAATTGGTTTCCAGAAGACAGGGTTTAAAGACCATTTAACCCAGAAATCACGCTGATGGGTTGCTTTTCGTTGGAGCAGCATAAAAAATATTGTTCGGCAGGTAAGCGATGAGGACAACTTCATAGCCTTCTTTTCACACGAGGACGGAAAGGCCAGGAACAATATAGGATGTCCCCATTCTTATAAACGTCCCGATACCAAAAATATTCCTTGATTGTGCTATAATCATATAGGGCTGAATAATGAATAGCATAAATCAATATAGTTCTGACTTTATGCCGCATATATGGCCCATCGGTGGAGGAAAAGGAGGAACCGGTAAGAGCTTTCTCACCAGTAATATTGGAATTCTATTAGCCAGGCAAGGATTCAAGACCCTTCTGATCGATGCCGACCTCGGCACACCCAATCTTCACACAATCATCGGCCTGCCCAATCCAGAGATAAATCTTTCTGATTTTCTCAATAAGAGAGTGGCAACCCTTGAGGAAACCGTTCTCGAAATACCGATCCATAATCTTTTTCTAATCAGCGGAGCCAGAAATAAGCTGGACTTCTCCAACCTCGCTCATGAACAGAAGATGAAAATGTTACGTGCCATATCGAGATTGAATTATGACTATATTCTGCTTGACCTGGGCGCAGGCACATCTTTTAATACCATCGATTTTTTCACCCTATCGGACTCTGGAATTTTTGTTTGCATTCCAGAGCCCACATCGATCGAAAATATCTATAGGCTAATTCGCTCCGTTTATGTTCGCAAGATCCGCCAGGTGCTCAAGATCGATCGTTTCAGAAGCCTGGCTGAGAAAGCAGAAGCACAGAACCAAGATGCCATCACCCATCATCCAGAATACCTTCTCGATATACTGAAAAATATCGATCCGGAGCAAGGCAGCAAGATAGAAAGGATTTTGAAGGCTTTCCAATTCAAGCTGGTTCTTAATCAGGTTAGAAGACAGGATAATCCCAAGGTCGGAGCGCTCATCTGTAAGATTGTTGAGAAACACCTCGGCATGAAAATTCAATTCATAGGCAATGTGAGTTTTGATGAACGCGTCCACGAGGCGGTGTGCAGGAAAGAGTCCTTTGTCGAAAAATATTCTTACTCGCAGTCAACTCTGGATCTTAAATTAGTCATCAAGGGCATCACAGGCATGACCGAGGAGCAAGCCGTGGCTTTGTAAACCCCGGCTTTCATGTTACTGGGTTTTAACAACAGGTCGTCATCGTATGAAGAGACTTGAGGATCTGAGCTTCTATGAACTTTTGGAAGTTGCATTCGATGCCTCACCTTTCGAGGTTCATCAGGCATATAAAGAGATGCATCAACTCTATCATGACGATTCTCTGGCAAGCTACTCTTTTTTTTCCCGAGAAGAACGGGAGGAAATACTTGCGAAACTGGATGAGGCGTATTCCACCCTGATGGATGAAAAGAATAGATCCCGCTACGATCAATTACTCATTGAACGCGGTATCCTCGAAAAGGAGATGCAATATCAGAGGGATCGAAAAAAGTTGAGGCTCATGTCTGATGCGAAACATCCTGGCACCAATACGGCATTAAGAATAAGAGACAGATTAAAACCGATCGTGTCTTCAAACCCCGTGATTCAGGAAATTCTCACCCAGGACGTCTTATCAGGAGAAGATTTGAAAAAGATCAGGGATGAATTGGGGATATCGCTTGAGGAGATTGCAGAAATAGTGAAGGTCCGGATGGTTTACTTACATGCTATCGAGGATGACCAGTTTGAAAAAACGCCTTCCAGAATATTCCTGAAGGGTTTTTTGAGGGCTTATGCTCAATGCATAGGATTAGATGCCGACATCGTGGCAAATCGTTATTTAAAAAGAATCCATGACTAAAAAAGGCCGCGGACAAGAACGGGGCCCCATCCACCGAAGAAGGAGACATTAAAAATGAAAGACAAACAAATACCGGAAGAAGAACTATTCGTTGAATTGGATAGCATGTATCAGCGTGTTGCGGATATCGAAAAAGAGGAAGCAGCAGAAACCTCAATCCCTGGAAAGAAAAAACCAAGGCAGAATAAAAAGCGATCGTACCGCTACTTTATTGTCGTCGCATCCATTTCCTTTATTATATTAGCATCGATCTTCACGATGACTATCCTGAAGCCAACGATCATCCCCCAGCTTTTCAAAATGGGCGATACGCAGCCGTCAACGGTTGCTCCCCCTCCAGCACCCCCAAAACTCCCTAAAGTTGCCACTCCTCCCGCACCTTCAAAACCTCCTTCTGTTGTTACCTCTTCGGAACCTCCAACATCCCCTGCTGTTGCCACCTCTCCAGCAACCTCACCCACCCCTTCTGTTGCCACCTCTCCAGCAACCTCACCCACCCCTTCTGTCGCCCCCTCTCCGGAACCCCCCAAACCCCCTGCTGAATCGCTTTCGGTTCAGACGAAGCAGGAAACCGCGAAAACCGGCAAACCTTCACCCCAGGGAAAATATTACGCCATACAGGTTGGAGCATTTAGCGATATGGAAAACGTCCGAGAGCTTATAGAAGCTTTAAAAAAGGAAGGGTTGGAAGCCTATGGGCTAACGATGAAAGGCAGGAACAGAGGGACCTTATACAGAGTCCTTGTGGGACAATTTATGAATGAAAATGAAGCCGCACAGTTTTTAAAAGACAAAAAGATTCTCAAAAATTATCCTGACAGTTTCATCAAGGAGGTTTCATCTTCCAAAGTTAACCCTTAGTTTCGTCGTCGGGATATAGAGGCTATAGGGTTACAGGGGTCAGTCCATGAATTAAGGAATTTGTCTTACGGATCTGCCCTTCC
>CAZEKS010000205.1:0-4816 GCA_964512795.1 uncultured Syntrophaceae bacterium | reverse complement strand
TGGCTTCGTGGCTCATGATCTTCTGCACCTTCTATGCCTATATGAAAGGATTCGGGATCGACATCCCTCTCACAAAAATGATTTTTGGGTCTACGGTTGGCGTCATCGCCAATGCCTTGCCGATTAGCGGAATTGGAAATTGGGGGACGTTGGAGGCGGGATGGGCAGCCGGATTTCTAATGGTTGGGCTTTCCAAAGAGAAAGCTATTGCCACAGGGTTTGGGGTTCATATCATCATCTTCATCGTCTGTGCCATGATCAGCTTTTTCTGCTGGGTAACTTTTAAAAAACAAAAAAAACCTTCCCCCGCTGCTCCATAGCAGCCAGATAGAAGAAGGGTTTTGATTGAAGCTCCCCGCCCACAGGGCGGGGCTTCCCGGCATTGTAATATCATTTATATTGCGCCCCTTAACCCCGCCTATCCCGTTGAGGCGGGACGGGGTACGGTCCGGTCAAAGGATGACCAAAGGTCAAGGGTTTTCATTAAACCTTTTGGCTTACATTCCGCTTCGAGGCCTTCAAAGGGTTCAATTTGAAATTATCTTCTTTAACTTCCTTCTTGATGTGAGTGGCAAAGTTGCAGGGCCCTTTTGTCCATTTGACAGAGGGCTCACAATAGGTCTTGCAATAGGAACCTACTTCGTAAGTTGCCACTCGGTCACATCCTTTGCAGGATTCCACGATGGGATAGCATCTCCCACCATTATAGGAACAGCCTGTCTTCTTCATGAAGATACATTCTGCTCCCACTTTGACGGTTTGACAAACCATGGCGATCTACCTCCCTTCTCATTGAATTTATTTTTCAAAGTATTTGAAATAATTAAGGTTTACCTATTTCACAAATGAGCACAAAAAAAAGAGCTACCAACCTTCGGTAACTCGATTTGGTCTCCAACCAAACGAGACAGATATAATTTAATATACTTTTTTTATTTTGTCAAGAAAAAATCTTGACAGGTTTTGTAAACTTGGTTATTCGTCAATTAATGGTCGATTCGACACAGTATCTCAATAAAATTTAAAAACTTCGGGTTCCTATGCTCCTTCATCATTCATCTATTTTTATTAAACTGATCATCACCATTATTTTTCCTCTCTTTGTTACCTTTGGATATGTCCCTGAGGTTCTCTTCGCTTTACCTCGACTTCCCCATGTCACTCCGGAGATGGAAAGACCTGAATTTTGGATAAAAAAGATTAAAAATCCAAGGAATCTATTATTAACCCCCGAAAAGATTCATAAGATGAATGAAGAAAATCTGAAAAGACAGGACCTTCGCCTTTGCAGAATAAAAGACCTGAAGGAAGACTGGACAAGAGAGGAGGTCCTTTCTCTTCTAAGGGAGGATTGGGGAAATTTTGGAAGAACCGAAGAGGTTCGATATGGCAAAAGCGGAATCCCTCTTGGAGATTTTTTTTGGAATAAATTAAGAAACAATCTGAGCCAAGGGTCCATCAAAGAAAGTGGCCGGATGTTTTACGCTCTGGTCGTCAAACGGACGGATATTCGTGTCTTTCCTACAGATGAACTCTCTCTGAGCACCCCTAACCATTATGAGTTTGACCGTTTTCAACACTCCTCTATCTCTCCAGGATCTCCGATCGGAATCTACCACTTCACCAAAGATAGAGAATGGGCCTATGTCCAGACCCGTTTTATCCGTGGGTGGATGCGCACACGTGATCTAGCTATCGCCAAGGAGAGAAGTGAGGTGGTGGATGATGAGGAAGCCAAGGATCGATTGGTCATCACGGGAAATTTCGTTACTGTCTTCGTTGATCAATCTTTTCACCAGTCGATCTTTGTTGCCCAGATGGGAGATTCCTTCCCTCTCCTCAGTATTCCCGGGAAAATTAAAGTGGCTAACACATGCTATGTGATCCATATCCCTTGGAGAGAGGACAACGGACAGTTGACTTTTCGGAAAGGATACATCCGCACAGACGAGGATGTTCACCCAGGTTTTCTTCTCTACACTCAAGAAAATGTTGCACGTCAGGCCTTTAAAATGCTTAACCATCCCTATGGTTGGGGGGATAGGCTTGGTGGCAGGGACTGTTCCCGTTTCATCATGGATCTCTTCAAGACCTTCGGGATTCTGATGCCCCGAAATTCAAAAGAACAGGCAACAGTCGGAACGGATCTTGGTCTGGTGGAGGGAAAGACTGAAAAAGAAAAACAAAAGCTTTTAGATCAATCCACCCCCCTGGCCACCACCCTCCGGCTACCCGGTCATATCATGCTTTATCTCGGCAAGGAGAAAGGCAAGTACTATGCCATCCATAGTCTCTGGGGAATTCAGAAATCAGGAAAGACGGGTCCAACAGCAGAAAAGATTGGAAAGGTGGTCGTTTCTGATTTAAGTTTAGGCAGAAAAGGACCCAGCCGATCGTTATTGGATCGCCTTACCATTATCCGAATGATTGGGTCACATTTTTGAGTTGAAAAAGCTTCCTCCATCAGTTAACCTTCTCGTAAAACCACCGGTGAAATAGGGGGGACATTTTAAAAAATATCCCTTCCATCTGTAGCGTCGGCATTTACCCCGTTAGAAAGTCTTCTACTTTCTAACGAGAAGGCTCACACGGTGCATTAAACGCCATGTTCGCTGAAAAAGGAACAATTTTCGTCCCCGCTGCAAGCAGCGGGGCTTTCTAACGGGGTAAATGAGGGCGCTACAATTGTTATTAAAGTTGTTATTAAAATCTCTCCCTAACTGAGGCATCGCAACAATAATGTAATCCCTCGGTTATGGGCAGAGATCCTATGACCAGGATAGGGGTGGTCTCCCCGGAGAAAACTTGAAGCGGCACATTTGAACGATGAGCCAAGGCGCAGATACTCTTAAAATGGCCTCTTCAGCACCACCCGCCGACTCCCCTCTCTCCAATGATCCGCTATGGAAGCTCCCGCACACAGGGCGGGGCTTCCCGGCAAGGTGTTTTCTTTTACATTGTGCCCCTAGACCCCGCCTATCCGGCTTTGGTGGGACGGGGCACGTTCCGGTCAAGGTTTCGGAGAGGAGACCACCCCGATCCAACGACAATTCTCCTTGACAATTGTCTGGAAATATATAGAATTTGGGAGATTTAAACAGGGTTAGAAAGATTTGAAAGCTTTGGTGACAGGGGGAACAGGATTTATTGGAAGCCATCTCGTCGAAGCGCTTCTTCAACAGGGAGTCCAGGTCCGTTGCCTTCTCCGAAAGTCGAGCGATTTGAAGTGGCTGCAGGGCCTTCCCATCGAGTTCATCCAGGGTGATTGTAATGATAAAACCTCCTTAGCAGAGGTGGTGAAGGGTGCCGATTGGGTATTCCATTTAGCCGGTGTGACGAAGGCCATCAGAGAGGAAACGTATTTTGAAGTAAACGGCTTTGGAACCGAGAACCTGATCCATGCTTGTCTCGAAAATAATCCTCGTCTTCAAAAATTCATCTATGTCTCAAGCCAGGCAGCGGCAGGACCCAGTCGAAATGGAATTAAAAAAAAGGAGTCAGATCCCTGTGAACCGGTTTCCCTCTACGGCAAGAGCAAACGTATGGGAGAAGAGCTGGCTCTTGCCCATGCCCATGAATTTCCGGTCCTTATCCTTCGGCCCTCCGGGGTCTATGGACCAAGGGACAAAGATATCTTTGCTTTTTTTAAATGCCTCTCCAAAAGGATCAACCCTTGTCTCATCGGTCAGGATCAACATCTTAGCCTATGTTTTGTGCAGGATATTGTCCGGGGGATTCTATTGGCCGCCGGAACTCAGACAAAGAGCGGAGAAATATTTTTCCTATCCGATGGAAACGACTATCGGATGCAAGAAATCGGCGATATCTTCGCACAAGCCATGGGAGTCACAGCTTTATGTATTCGAGTCCCCAAACAAATGATATTAGGAATTGCCTTTTTTTCAGAATATCTTTCTAAATTTTCTAAGAGGCCTGCCCTCCTGAACAGGGATAAAGCAGAGGAGATGATTCAAAAAGATTGGGTTTGTGATATCACAAAGGCCAAGACGGTCTTAGGTTTTGAACCCCGGTTCCCGCTGTCAGAAGGAGCCAAATTTACCTTCGAGTGGTACAAAAAAGAAAATTGGTTGTAGAGAGAACGAGGTGATCTATGGATCTCTTTGAAAAATGTTTAAAAATTTACGAACAGACCCAAGGGCTGAGAACAAGCGGTCACTATTTCTTCTTCAGAAAGCTCGAATCGCCCCAGGACGCTGAAGTGGTGGTCGATGGAAAACGGGTGATCATGATTGGCTCCAATAATTATCTCGGTCTCACCAGCCATCCCCGGGTCAAGGAAGCGGGCATCAAAGCCATTGAAAAATTTGGAAGCGGCTGTGCCGGCTCACGATTTCTCAACGGGAATCTCGAAATCCACGAAGAATTGGAAATGAAGTTAGCCCGTTTCTTTCGGAAAGAGGCAGCTCTCGTCTTCGCCACGGGTTATCAGACCAATCTGGGAACCATCTCTGCCCTTCTGGGCCGCAATGATGTGGCCATTATTGATAAATACGACCACGCCAGCATCATTGATGGTTGCCGTCTCTCTTTCGGTCGAGTGAAAAAATACCGTCATAATGATATGGAGGATCTGGAACGGGTCCTCGAAGCGTCGAGAGATAAGGGTAAATTGATCATCGTGGATGGCATCTTCAGTATGGAAGGGGACATTGCTGACCTTCCTAACATTGTCAAATTAGCTAAAACTTACGGTGCCAGGCTGATGGTAGATGATGCTCATGGGGTTGGGGTTTTGGGAGCAGGAGGAAGAGGCACGGCGGAATACTTTGGTCTGGAAGATCAGGTGGACCTCATC
>CAZEKS010000204.1:0-4823 GCA_964512795.1 uncultured Syntrophaceae bacterium | reverse complement strand
TGAAAAAGCCCAGAAATCTCTGATTACACGGATTATGGAACGATTACACCGATTATGGCGACAATGGGAGATGAGCAAGGTATACCGATACAGGTATCGTCATCAACTGGAATTATTTCTATGAACTTATGGCGATTTTGAAATTGTTGGTTTATGGTTATAGATAAGCACCATAGAAAAAACATAAGGGTTCAAGGAGGCAAGCGGTCAAGGGTTCTAGTAAAGGTTGGATCATCTCTTGAACCCTCAAGCCCTTGGGTCCTGGGTCCCTTTGGGAGATTCTTAATACAGTGAGAGAGCGAGTCATAGAGTCCGGAATTATTGAAGATCAGGAGCTGGCAGAATATTACAACCGTATGGCCAAGCGATACGGGAGGTTCCCTTGTCAGAGGGTCCTCAAACGGGTATTGGCCAAGGGGATTGAGAAGGGAAGGGCCTTTGATGTGGGAACAGGTCCCGGAACCTTCCCCATTTTCTTAACAAAGGCCATTCCAGGGCTCCGATTTAAAGGGATTGACCTCTCTCCGGTGATGGTTGAAATTGCGAGAAGAAATGCGCAGGAGGAAGGATTGGCTGATAAAATCGAGTTTGAGGTAGGTTCGGCCTACTCTCTCCCCGTTGAAGATCATTCTCTCGATCTTGTTCTCTGTATTACCACTCTCCACCATTTAGAACGCCCTGTTGAATTTTTCAACGAGGTTGCCCGATCCTTGAAGGAAGGTGGAGCGTTTGTTATAATTGATTTTCACCGGGATGCCTCTTTTGTGTTCATCGGAATTTTTAATCTTCTTTGGAAAGCCTTTTTCGGAAAACATCCTAAAGCAAGGAAAGGTTTTTTAGAATCGATCCAGTCTTCCTATACGATCAAGGAATGTCAGGACTTCTTAGAACGATCGAGATTGGAGCATTGGAGGCTTTATACACGCACCGTAGAGATGTGGATCGAATCGGTGAAACCGACTTCCTAATCCCTCCACGTTTCCCCTTAATACCTGCCTTCGGTAGGCAGGGGGGAACAAAGGGGACATTTCGCAAAGTTATTTCCGAGACGCGACCCTAGTGTACTGTCTCAGCAATGGCTTTACAATGTTGTCATTCCGGACTTGATCCGGAATCCAGTCTTTTCAACCTGGATTCCCGCTTTCGCGGGAATGACAGTCCTACGAGTATTTTAAAGAAGTGTTAGAGACACTAAACTATCCAAGGTGGACATGGATTTTGAAATGGAGGAAGTCAACTGTCCCATCTGCGAAAAGTCAAGAGGAGACCCTCTACACCTGGAGGGTTCCTTCCAAATGGTCCGGTGTTCCTCATGTCAATTCATCTTTCTCAATCCTCGGCCCACGGTGGAATCTCTTCATGATTTCTATCAACAGTATCTTCCGGAAGAAGAAGCCTCGATTGAATCATGGGAGAAGATGATGAAGCCTGTCTTCCATCGGGCGGCAGATCTGCTCAAGCAATACAGAAGAAATGGACGGCTCCTGGATGTAGGGGCTGGTTTTGGATTTTTTTTAGCTGAGATGAAGAACAGGGGATGGGAGGCAGTGGGCGTGGAGATTTCCCAAAAAGCCTTAGACTATGCGAGGAATGTTTTAGGACTGACAATCCATCCTAAACCATTGGAGAAGGTGGGTTTTCCCGATAATCATTTCGATGCCGTCACTGGATTCTATGTCATCGAGCACCTCCCTCTCCCCAAAGCCTTTCTCAGGGAATGCCACCGAATTCTCAAACCAGGAGGGCTCCTCCTGTTGAGGTATCCTCATACCACCCCTATCAAGAATCTTCTCCATTTCTTCGGCATTAAGAATCGTTTATATGATCTCCCTGCTCATCTCTCCGATTTCTCGCCGAAGATGATTCAGCAGTGTTTGGAGAGAATGGGTTTTGAAAAATGCCAACACCTGATCGGTGGACACACGCTCCCCGGTGATTTGAAAAAGCGAACAGCCTCCATTCTATTTGGGAGCCTCTCGGAAACGCTTTTCCGTCTGAGTGGTAAAAAGTTTCTTTTTCCAGGTGTGAGCAAAACCATATTGGCGTTCAAAGGTAATTTGAAATGATGGCCTGCAAGACGGGACGAAGGAGGATTGCGGCTACGAGGCCCGTTTCGCTTAGGATCAAAGGAAATCCCGTTTAACGGTGACGACGCTGGTATCGAAGCACGAAGCTCGTGTAAAAGAAGCTCGAACATCCAGTATCGATAGACGAGCCTCGATACGAGCTTCGGCAACGATAAACTTTAAACTGAATTCCTAACCGTCAGGCGATACGGGCCCTGTACCTGATATGGATAAACTTTGAACCAGACTTGGTACCCCTTGGTCTGTGAATCTAAGGTGATGCAGATCGACATTGCCCTTGATATGGTACAGGGCGGGCATCGTTACCGTTACCGATAGGACGTTCACATGATTAATTAACTGAGGTTGAATGAAGAAGCGGGTTGTGATCACAGGTCTGGGTGTGGTCAGCGCCGTGGGAAATAACCTCCCTGAGTTCTGGAACTCCCTCATCGAGGGAAGAGATGGGACAAAGGAGATTACGGTCTTTGATCCCTCTGCTTACCGAACGAAGATTGCTGCAGAGGTTTCCGATCTGGATCCTGAGGCCCATTTTTCAAAAAAGGAGATTCGACGCCTTTCCCGATGCGATCAATTCGGCCTGATTGCCTTCAGAGAGGCCTGGAAATCTGCCCGTCTTAACCAGGATCCGCATCATAAGGAAAGGGTAGGGGTCATATTGGGAGCAGGCTCCGGAGGCATTCTCTCCGTCGAAAGATATTTTAGGGATTTTTATCAAGGAACGAAGAGGTCCTCTCCTTCACTCCTTATCTCTTATTCCCTCGCCACCACGACAGACCACATCGCCATTGAATCAGGTCTGAAAGGGCCCCGAACGACCACTGCAACGGTCTGCTCTTCGAGTTCTGCCTCTATGGGTGTAGCCTATGAGATGATTCAAATGGGTTTGGCGGATGTGATGGTGACGGGTGGAAGCGACTCTCTTTGCGAGGTCTCCTATAGCGGATTCAGCAGTCTGAAGCTGGTTGATCCTGAAAGCTGCAAACCCTTCGATAAAAGGAGACAGGGTCTGGTCATCGGTGAAGGAGCTGGCATCCTCCTCCTTGAGGAGCTGGAGCATGCCTTAAAGAGAGGAGTCCGGATTCATGCGGAGCTTTTAGGATACGGTATCTGCGCCGACGCCTATCATCTCACGGCCCCGGAGCCCAATGGAGAGGGTGTGGAGGGGGTGATAACCCTTGCTCTAAGTCATGCCGGGGTTTCTGCAGAGGAGGTCAATACCATCAATGCCCATGGCACGGCCACGCCTTTTAATGACATTGCCGAGACACGGGGGATCAAGCGAGTTTTTGGGGAAAGAGCAAAAGAGATTCCCATCAGCGGGATCAAATCCATGGTGGGACATTGCCTTGGCTCTGCAGGCGGCATTGAGGCTGTGGCCACCGTCATGACCCTGGAGACAGGGATCATTCCTCCGACCATTCACTATGAAGTGCCAGATCCTCTTTGTGATCTGAATTATACACCCAATCAATCTATTAAAAAGGATGTTCGGGTGGCCCTCTCAAATTCGTTCGCCTTCGGGGGCAATAATGTCTGTTTGGTGTTTGGAAAATTTCCCCCTCACCCCACCCTCTCCCCTGGGGGGAGAGGGAAAGGGTGAGGGGAGTTCCTCACTGTGATGAATATGGATCATCGCGTTGTCATTACTGGGTTGGGAATGGTTTCCTCTATCGGAGTCGGTAAAGAGGCGTTCTGGGAGAGCTGCCTTCAGGGGATCTCCGGGATCAAGCCGATTCAGGGGATTGATGTAAGTTCTTACCGCTCTCGATTGGGAGGCCAACTCCCGGAGATCGATTTTAAAGCTTTTATTAAGCCGGCTAATCTTAGAAGGATGGATCGGATCGGGAAAATTGTGGTTTCAGCCGTCCGATTAGGGATCGATGATTCCGGTCTCAACCTAAAGGAGGAGGATTCCAGCCGAATAGGGATTTCAATTGGCACAGGTTTGGGGAGTTCTGATACTGTAGACCAGTTTTTTCGTTCCCTTTTAAAAGAGGGTCCGATTGGAGCAGCCCCCCTGCTCTTTCAAACTGCTGTGCCCAATGCCATCACGAGCCACTGTGCCATCGAATACGGCATCAAGGGAGTCAATATCACTTTCTCTCATAAAGAATCCTCCACAGAGATGGCCATGACTTTTGCTTATCATCTATTGAAAGAGGGAAGGGCGGATGTCATCTTTGCAGGTGGAGGTGATGAGCTGAGTGAACCCCTCTATCATGTCTATTCGATGCTTAGTGCTTTATCTCCAGGAAGAGGAAAAGGTGTGGAAGGGATGAAGCCCTTTGATCAGGATCGGAATGGGATTATCCTTGGAGAAGGAAGCGGGATACTTGTCTTTGAGACATTGGAGCATGCGAAGAAGAGGGGAGCAAAAATCTACGCCGAGATGGCTGGTGCTGGGCTGTCAGGAAGTACAGATGGTATTCTTAGATATGATCTTAAAGGAGATTCGATTGCCAGGGCTATGTCTTTGGCAGCCGGAGAACCTCAAATAGTTGATTATATTTCAGCGGCAGCCAATTCCACTCCTCACCTGGATCGGGCAGAGACCCATGCGATTAAAAAGGTCTTTGGAGAGAGGACGAAAGAGATTTCCGTGGGCAGCCTCAAGTCAATGATTGGAGAGTTCGACGGTTCGGGAGGAGTCAGGGCCTGTGGAGTGGTTTTGTCCCTTTACCACGGGATGATCCCTCCAACCATTGGATTAGTGCATCTCGATTCGGAATGTGA
>CAZEKS010000203.1:0-4832 GCA_964512795.1 uncultured Syntrophaceae bacterium | reverse complement strand
TGGTGAAAGAGGTGGCCAGCAAAACCTCGGACACAGCCGGGGATGGAACCACCACTGCCACGCTTTTGGCACAGGCCATTTATCGCGAGGGATACAAAGTGGTGGCCGCTGGAATCAACCCCATGGATGTCAAACGGGGGATTGACACCGCTGTGGAAGAGGTTGTCAAAGAGTTAAAGAAACTCTCCAAACCGGTCAAGGAACAGAAAGAGATTGCTCAGGTAGGAACGATCTCTGCCAATAACGATCGGGCCATTGGTGACATCATTGCTGAAGCGATGAATAAAGTTGGAAAAGAGGGCGTGATCACGGTCGAAGAGGCCAAGGCAATAGAGACGACCCTCGATGTCGTCGAAGGGATGCAATTCGATCGAGGTTATATTTCTCCTTATTTCGTAACCGACCCGGAAAAGATGGTGGCGGTGCTCGATGACCCCCTTATTCTCCTTTATGAAAAGAAGCTCTCCAATATGAAAGAGCTGCTTCCTATCCTGGAGCAGATTGCCAAGACAGGAAGCCCGTTTTTCATCATCTCCGAGGATGTGGAAGGAGAGGCGTTGGCCACTTTAGTCGTCAATAAACTTCGGGGGACATTAAAGTGTGCAGCGGTCAAAGCCCCTGGTTTTGGAGACCGAAGGAAGGCGATGCTGGAAGATATTTCCATCCTGACCGGTGGCAAGGCCATTATGGAGGATGTAGGCATTAAACTTGAAAAGATGAAGTTGGAGGATCTGGGCAGAGCAAAGAAGGTGGTCATCGATAAAGATAATACCACGATTGTTGAAGGAGCAGGTACTGCCTCTGCTATCGAAGGCCGGATCAAACAGATTCGTGTCCAGATTGAGGAGACCACTTCGGATTACGACAAAGAGAAACTTCAAGAGCGGTTGGCAAAACTGGCCGGAGGGGTTGCTGTTATCAAGGTGGGAGCAGCCACCGAGACGGAGATGAAGGAGAAGAAGGCACGCGTGGAAGACGCGCTCCATGCCACACGAGCCGCCGTGGAAGAGGGAATTGTTCCGGGCGGTGGAGTGGCTTATCTAAGGTCTCTGCCTGCTTTGAAGAAAATTAAACTGGAAGGAGATCGGCAGACAGGTGTCGATATTATTATTAAGGCCCTTGAAGAGCCCATCCGTCAGATTGTTCAAAATGCCGGCCAGGAAGGGTCAGTGGTCGCGGAGAGGGTAAAACAGGAAAAGGGCGCCTTCGGTTTTGATGCGGATAAGGAAGAGTATACGGATATGATTGAAGCCGGGATCATCGATCCAACGAAGGTGGTAAGATTTGCCCTGCAGAATGCTGCCAGTGTCGCCTCTCTGTTGATCACCACAGAGGCAGTCGTGGCTGAGAAACCCAAGAAGGAACCGCCTGCGCCGCCTATGCCTCCGGCTTATTAATAAAAATTGATAAAAAAATATGGGAACGGATTTCAAAACCGCTCCCATATTGACTGAACAATTACATAGAAAATAAAAGTCTAACGGTAAGGGTAACGAGGCCCGTATCGTTAATAAAAGGCTACGTTTATCGTCTCTTAATTCTTTACACGTTACCGTAACCAGTAACCGAAACGGGCTTCGTAACCGAAACCTGAGAACTTGATCAATTTTTATGGTTCGAGGGTGACGAGCCCGTCATGAAAGATTACCCTGAAACATGGGGGGGCATAAGAATGGTGCCCCGTTTATCCGAACGAATGGCGACGCTATTCCCCCTTGAATACCGGTTCGCGCTTCTCCAAGAAGGCAGCCATCCCTTCCTTCGCGTCTTTGCTCTGGAAGAGCTTCTTTATCCACTCCTGGTCGACACGGAGGCCCTCTTTAATACCCTTTTCAAGACCCACACTCATGCCATTCAGAACGGCATTCACGGCAAGGGGCGGTCGCTTGGTTAGCGCCAGCGCAAGAGCCATGGCTTCCTTCATTAACTCGGGCGCGGGAACGACCCGGTCCACAAGGCCGACGGCCAGCGCCTCCTGTGCCGAAAGCCTTTTGCTGAAAAGAATCATGTCCAGCGCCTTCGGCTTGCCCAGCAGGCGCGTCAGGCGCTGTACTCCGCCCCAGCCGGGCGTGATGCCAAGATTTAATTCAGGGCATCCGATGACTGCCTTGGGATTGTCCGTCATAAAACGGAAATGACATGCCAGCGTGAGCTCGCATCCTCCGCCGAGGGCGTACCCGTTGATGGCGGCGATCACCGGCTTGGAGAAACGTTCGATGCGGTTCAATATGTCGTTGCCGTTGGGCCCTTTCTCGAGGTTCGGTATGTCCGTCACGTCCATCCCGGCGCAGAAGCCCTTGTCACCAGCGCCGGTGATAATAACAACCCTGGTATCCTTGCTCTGCTCCAGCTCAATGACAGCGCTGTTCAATTCTTCGCGTACGCCAAGGTTTACTGAATTGGCAGGGGGATGATTGAGCGTAATAGTGCTCACAAAATCCTTCGTCGTCAGGATAATGTTATTATCGCTCATAGATGACCTCCAATATGTTTTTGGTTGGGATGAATATACGAGAAACGGAGTTCACTGTCAAGCATATAAGACCCCGAAAACAGCTCCAACACGCCATGATGGAGTACCTTGCAGGGCTTTGATATTGGACATTACGTCATACCTTTCATATCTTCCAATTCCAGGGCGAGGAATTCCCAAAGATGGGTGAGTTCCCCCACCTGCTCTTTGACCTGCTTTTGGGCCTGAATCGTTTCATAAGTCTCTTTTTGATTCTGATAGAGATTGGGGTCGGAAAGCCTTTGATTTAGTTGATCCAGTCTTTGAGTGGCTTCATTGAGATCCTTCTCCACCCCCTGAATCCTCTTTTCAAGACCGGAGCGTTGCCTCCGAAACTGATCCATCTCTTGAGATCTTTTTCGCCTCTCCTCCTTTGCTTTATACGGAGATTTCTTTTTTATAGGCACGGGCGATTCATGAGTCGTTATGACTGTCGTTCCGACAATCGCCCCTACCCCTTTTTGATCACCTTCTTCTTGGATCTGCTGTTTTTTATAAAGGTAATAGTCATAGTTTCCCGGATAGAGATAAGGGATCCCTTGGTCGATTTCGATGATTTTGTTGGCCATCTCATTAATTAAATGGCGGTCGTGAGTAATCAAGCAGATGGTTCCCTGAAATTGTTTCAAGGCCATCTCCAAAACATTTCTGGAAGATATGTCGAGATGGCTGGTGGGTTCATCAAAGAGAAGAATGTTGGCAGGCTTTAAGAGCATCTTGGCCAGAACCAGCCGACTCTTCTCCCCGCCGCTTAGAACCGAGACCTTTTTTTCAATCTCATCTCCGGTAAAAAGAAAAGTACCCAAAAGGGTTCGAAGTTCGGTCTGACTTTCATCCGTGGCGATCGACAGGAGTTCTTCGAAAACAGTATTGTCCGGACGAAGGATGTCAAACTGGTGCTGAGCAAAGTAAGCACGGGTCACATCCTTCCCCAAAATGACTTCACCCTGTTCGAAATCGAGAACGCCAGCTAAGATTTTGAGGAGGGTGGATTTTCCTGCTCCATTGGGACCCACCAAAGCCACTTTATCTCCTCGGTAGAGAGTAAGGTCAATTCCTCGATAGACAACCGTTTCCCTGTAACTTTTGTAGAGATGTTTAACCTCCACCACTTTATGGCCGCTTCGCTTCGGGGCACGGAAGGAAAATTGGATCTCTTTTTTTCCCGCTGGAAGCTCAATCCGTTCTATTTTTTCGAGCATCTTGATCCGGCTCTGAACCTGACTTGATTTGGTATTCTTAGCCCTGAATCGCTCGATAAACCTTTCCGTTTGTTCAACCTTCCGCTGTTGAGTTTTGAAAGTGGCCTGAAGAATTTGTCTCCGGGCTTCTTTCTCCTCCAAATAGTGGTTGTAATCACCGTAATAGAGATCGATCTGTTGAGATTCGATCTCTGCAATCCGATCAATGAGATGGTTGAGAAAGACCCGATCGTGTGAGACGATGACCACGGCACCCGGGTAATTGATTAAAAATTCCTCCAGCCAAATAAGGGAGGTCAGGTCTAAATGGTTGGTCGGTTCATCGAGCAGAAGAAGGTCAGGAGATTGAAGAAGGATTTTCGCTAAAGCAATTCGCATCAACCAACCACCGCTCAATTCATTGGTGAGCCGATTGAAATCTCTCTCCTTAAATCCTAATCCTTGAAGGATACGCTTTGCCTCAGCCTCCAGGCCATATCCTCCAAGAAGGGTGTAACGCTCCTGGAGTTTCCCGTATTCCCTTGCCAGCCTCTCCTGTTCTTTCGGATCCTCTAAGGAGGAAAGTTCTTCCTCCAGAATCTTCATCTTGCCCTGGAGGGAGGTGATGTTTGTCAGACTTCTTAAGACCTCATCCAGAACGGTATTCCCCTTAAAGGAAATGACTTCCTGAGGCAAATAGCCGATCTTGACCCCTTTGGCGATGAGGATCTCTCCATCGTCAATGGATTCCTCTCCTAAGATCATCCTAAAGAGTGTCGTCTTCCCTGAACCATTGGGGCCGATGAGGCCAACACGATCCCTCACTCCGATTTGAAGGGAGCAATCCTTGAAAAGAACCTTGCTTCCAAATTGTTTCTGAACATGGTTAAGAGTGATCATTCTTGGTTTAGACCTTCAATGCCAAATGTCAAAATCCAAATGCCAAATGAATGTCAAAATAGCTCAATGTCAAAACATTACCACTTTCCATTAATTTTTGTCATTTGAACTTGATTCACCTTCGGTTCATCACTTCGTGCAGGCTCTGAACTTTGACATTAAGTTTGGGTGGGGGTTAAGTATTGTACTTATCAAAATGATAACCCGCTTTCTTATAATCCTCCAAGGCACGGGTTTTC
>CAZEKS010000202.1:0-4858 GCA_964512795.1 uncultured Syntrophaceae bacterium | reverse complement strand
CTACTTTGTCTTTAATGCCACGGGCGAGGTAGAGAAAGGCACCCGGAGGGACGTTAGTGGTAATCTGGGGGATGTAACTTTCGTGCCACCCTCCAGTGACGTTGATGCTGTTTACCCCCGCTTTTTCCGCCTCAATACAGAAGAGAGCAGACTCTATATTTGTATGGCCCCCTTCCATGAAGTCATGCCCGGAGACCCTAATCCCCATGGCAAAATCTTTCCCGACTACCTGCCTCACTTTTTTTATCACTTCCAGCCCAAAGCGCATTCTATTTTCAATGGGACCACCATATTCGTCTTTCCTGTGATTTGTAACAGGGGACAAGAATTCACCGATGAGGTAGCCTCCGGCAGCTAAAACCTCAATGTAGTCGAACCCTGCTTCCATGGCGCGCCTTGCCCCTTGGGCATAAGCCTCCTTGACCTCTTCGATGTCATCTTTCGACATCTCTCGAGGAACTTCACCGGAGATTGGACTTGCTATAGCCGAGGGAGCAATAGGCGGCATTCCTGTATAAGAGGAAGAGGCGAAACGGCCCAGATGCATGAGCTGGATCCCGATTTTAGCTTCGGTATCATTGTGAAGTTCATCCATGAACTTCCGAATCGGGCCAATATATTTGTCCTCAAAGAGGCCCGGCATGAAAGGAGTGCTTCCAACCTTATCTATGGCAACAGGGCCGATGATCATGAGGCCTACTCCGCCCTTTGCCCTCACCCGATAAAAGACCTTGTAGCGATTGGAGAAGCTATAATTCTCTGTATAAGCAAGGGCCATTGCAGGCATCACAATTCTATTCTTAATTGTGAGATGATTAATGGTGATTGGCTCGAAGAGTTTAACGAATTTCACTGGATGGTCCTCTAACCCCTACCCTCTCCCCCCAAAGAATGTGTCGTCCCGCACATTCCAGAAGCATCGATTACCCATTCCTAAAAGACCGAATTCTAAGACTTTGCCTGTCTGCTGGTAGGCAGGGGCCCGACTGTCTATTCCACCAGGGCCACCATTACGACACAGCCTCTGGGGGAGAGGGGTTAATGTAATGATTTCCCGACTGGCTTCCATTTTGGAAGGCTGTATTCCGGCGATACATCATCAAAAACAACCTCTAGTTCCATACCGTTCTTTATTTCCTTTAAATCACATCCAACGATCGTGGAGATCATCCGAGGACCTTCTTTGAGATCTACTAAGGCTGTCACATAAGGCAGATCAGGCATGAATGGAAAAGGAACACCGATCTCATTGATTGCAAAGGCATAGAGTGTTGCTCTTCCTGATGCTTGCACCCATTCGCTATTGTCACTTTGACATGCTGTGCAGTAGAGATAGGGTGGATGATCGATATGACCACAATCTTTGCAGGTTTTGAGCAGAAGCTTGTGGTGTTTTGCGCCTTCCCAGAAGGGTTTGGACCATTTTGTTGCCACAGGCAATGGTTTCTTAAGATCCTCATCGGTGAGTTTGAACTTTTCTTTCAATTCTTGTGCATTCATGTGTTCACTCCTTTTATTAGGGTTACGGTTACGAAGCCCGTTTCGTTCAGCGGAGGACGGTTACGTGAACTTCTTTGTACGAAAGACGTTACCGAATGACGATACGGGCATCTTCACCGTTACCGTTGAACGCCCCCCTTTTTCTGGTTAGGGAATTTCATTTCCGAGGACCGTAAAATGAACGTCGGAATATGCCCCGCCGCCGCTGTTAAAGATGAGGAACTTGGCGTTCGGGACCTGGGCCTTTCCGGCTTTTCCTTGCAATTGACGCACAGACTCTACAAATAAGGCAAAACCGACTCCTGTTCCAGTATGTCCAAAGCTTAAAGCCTCTCCGTTGGTAATTGCAGGATATTTCCCGCCAGGACTTGTTTCCCCTGCTTCAACCAACGCCCCGGACTTACCGGGTTCAGCCATTCCTATCGCATCCATAATAATGAGATCCAGGTGAGGATAGGCGCCGTAGGCCTGGAAGATGTCCATGTCCTTCGGCCCCAACCCGGCCTGATTGTATGCGTCATTGCAGGGAGGGGTAAAGAACTTGTACATCCTGCCCATATCGGCGAAATCCGGCACGGCGCTGGTGATGAACCTATGGGAATAGCGGGAGCCGCTGCCAAGGATGTATACGGGTTTAACGCCGGTCTTTTTGGCAATCTGCCGGGCCTTTTTTGCAGTGGTCATCACATAAGCGCTTCCTCCGTCGCAGAGCACATTACACATGAATGCGGTAAGAGGGGCCGCTACCATCTTGCTGTTCAGAACGTCGTCGATGGTCAATTCCTTCTTGTTGAACATGGCATTGGGCTGTAGGCAGGCCCACTTGCGGCAGGCAACGGAGACAGCGGCGATCTGCCGGATGGTGGTGCCGGAATGTTCCATGTAGGCGTTAGCCATCATTGCCGCCAGCCCGTTATACGTCATGCCGTAAGGAACTTCCCATTCCAGGCTCGATCCCGCATGGGCGAAGTACTTGGCCTGCTCGTTTGGGCTGAATTGCGAAAAACGCTGTGCATGGATTACAAGGACGACATCCGTTATACCTGACTCGATGATGCCGATCGCGGTCTTCACGATAGAACTGCTCGATCCTCCTCCGGAAACGGTCGTTGCATACATTTTAGTGTTCTTTGCGCCTATCGCTTCAGGCAAGTGGCCGAAAAATATTTCGGTATTATACTCAGACCCCATGATGTGAGCGGCGCTTAAAACCGCACCGACATCTTTCATTGTAATACCGGCGTCTTTTACAGCAGCCCTTGCCACAGTATAGGCAATCTCATATTCGGTTCGCTCCGGGAATAAACCGTGGGGAACCTCACCTGTCCCTATTATTGCAAAATCTCCCTTCGCCATTATTCCACCTCCTTATTTCTAAACCTTACAGCATTCTTTAGCTGAACACGAAATAAAATGACTGAGAAGTCATTTTACATAGACTCCATAAAAAGTCAAGAAGAAAAATTAATAAAACATAAAATAAATAATTAATATATAATAGGATAATAATTACAATATGTTATATTTAATTCAGAATTTTAAAAATTTTTTTCTTGACAAGTTGTTTAAAATTTTATATTGATATTGACCTATGAGTCATATTTTACATGTAAAGTCTGAGAAGTCTAAAAAAGAACATATCATTAATAAAGCTATTGAGTTTTTTTCCAATAATGGCTTTACGGGCACAAGAATTGACGATATTACGGAAGCGCTCGGTATTGCAAAAGGAACCTTTTATTTGTATTTCAAGAGCAAGCGAGATCTCCTGTTAGACTGCATTGGGCAATTGACTACCATTGTCGTGCCGAAAGAGGTTTGGGAGGAAATCCGTAAGGAGACCGACTTTGTTGCCAGGCACGAAAAGAGGCTTACTGCCTTTCTCAGAGCCTTCCCAACTTTTTTTGGCATCCTCAACCTGCTGAAGTCCTGTATCCAGAGCAATGATCCCGCTCTCGTAAAGAAAGCCAGCGACACATACAAGATGCTGGTCAACCCCTTGAGAAAAGACCTTCGCTGGGCCGTTGAGCATGGTATAGTAGGAAAGGTGGATGAAGAGGTTGTCAGTTTCATCCTGTTCGGAATGGGTGAAAGCGTAGGCTACCTCCTCACGATCGATGCTCGCTACACATTCGAATATGTGACCCGGATCGTAATGAGCTTATTCTCAAAAGATGGCCTTCTCCCTCAACCCAAAATACAGAGTAAATCTGAAGCAGAACTTAGTTACTGGGATCTTACGGATAGCGGACGCATGAAAACCCGACTCAGGGACATCCGCTTTGACGGAAATGATTATGTTTGCGGAGTTGTTGGAAATGGGGAGTATCGGATACCTGTAACAAATTTTGCCTCTATGGACTTACATCAAGAAGATAGCCAAATCTTAGCCATATTGTCTACAAAGAGTCATGAGAAGATTACGCTAAAAATCGATGGGAATCCATCTCTTTCTGGTGAATCCCAATTTGGTCAGTATTTGATTCAGCTGAAAGATGTAGCTTGTATTTCTCTGGTCCATGGTGAGGACGCATCCGCTTCAACCCATTGGAAATAGCAGTTTTTGCAGATTCGTAATGATAACCCTTTAAGGAGAAACTACCATGGGAGATAGAATATACGAATATATTCTGTATGAAAAGAAGGATAGGATAGCAACGATCACTTTTAATCGGCCCAAGGCACTAAATGCTATCAACATCGAAATGGCAGAGGAATTAAACAACGCCCTTTCAAACTTCAAGGATGATGAAGAGACGAAAGTGGGAATATTGACCGGATCAGGGGAAAAAGCCTTCTGTTCCGGTGGGGATATAAGCATGTTCTCTGAAAAACTGACGAATACAACGGCAGTTTATAAATGGTTAAGGACAGGAGAAGATATTCATCGGTTATTAATGGAAAGGATAGAAAAACCCATTATTGCAGCTGTCAATGGATACTGCTTCGCGGGCGGATTAGAAATGGCTATGGCATGTGATTTCATCATCGCCTCTGATAATGCCTCTTTCGGATTAGCGGAGATCACCATTGGGGTCCTCCCTGGATGGGGTGGTTTGACCCGGCTCCCAAGGGCCATTCCTTTGAGGAAGGCGAAAGAAATGATCTATACCGGAGAGCCCATCAGCGCTCAAGAGGCAGAAAAGATCGGTTTGGTGAATAGGGTTGTTCCGAAACCCCAATTACATGAACTCGTTAACGAAATAGCCAAAAAATTGGCCAACAAATCCTCCTTAGCCCTGCGAATGGCAAAGAAGGCTATGAATTACGGATTGGAAGTATCGAGTATGGACGCAGCCCTTTTTGTGGAAAGAGGGGCTGCCTGTATCGTGTCGGCAGGAGAAGACTCTCAAGAAGG
>CAZEKS010000201.1:0-4876 GCA_964512795.1 uncultured Syntrophaceae bacterium | reverse complement strand
TTCCCTGAGACGGCAAAGAAGCCATAAAACTCAGCGCTATTTGCATCCGGAGTAAAAATTCCCTGCAACGAACGTGAGGCGGCCTGGCTTCCACCCATGACGAGCCCTGCCAGAACCCCCAAGATCCAATATTCCGTCTTGGGGTCCCAGAGTATTCCCAATTTGAACGCCCAGATAACGATGAGAGACCACATTCCTAAGGAGATCATCACCGCCCTCTTGTTTCCCATCGCATCCGCTAAAAATCCAAAAATGATAGAACCGAAAAATGCAATCCCTTGAATCATTAAAAAGAAAAGGATGATCTCCCCTGTCTCCATCCCTAACACTTGAGCTCCAAAGATGGAAGCCATGATGATGACCGTCTCGATCCCATCGTTGTAGATGAGGTAGGCCACCAGAAACTTTGTCAGCTCCCTGAAAGTTCTGATTCGACGAAAGGTATGCCGGAGACGTTGATAACCTTCGGCGAAATAACTTTTTCCGAAAGATGGAAGGGTCTTTTGCGCCCTCTCTCTTAAAAGTAGAAAAGTGGGAAGGGAAAAGATCAGCCACCAAAAAGCCACGGAAAGAAAACAATCTTGAACCGTGAAATACCCAGCAGGAAATCCAAGCCAATCTGGATATTTCAACATGATCAAGTTAATCGCCAGGAGCGCCCCTCCTCCGATATACCCCAATGCCCATCCGAGACCCGAAATCCGACCAATGTTTTCATCGGTCGAGATTTCAGGGAGAAAGGCATTGTAATAGACATTGCCGCCAGCGAAACCAATATTGGCGATGATGAAGAAGATCGCACCCCTCCAATAGTTGCCTGCATGAACGAAATAGAGGAGGCCCGTGAAGAGAACAGCGGTATAGCAGAAAACCATGAGAAACTTCTTCTTGGAAGCCGAGGCATCCGCCACCGCGCCTAAAAGAGGAGAGAGCACGGCTGAGATAACCATGCTGAAGGCCACGGAGAAAGTGAAGAAGGAGGCGCCGTGGAGACGGAATCCGAAGAGCTCAATCCCTCTCTCTCCACCTGCTACGATCGTGGCAAAATATTGATTGAAGATGACGGCAAGAATGGTGGTGGCAAACGCGGAGTTGGCGAAATCATACATCGCCCATCCAAAGATCTCTCGTTTCTGAACTGGCATGTCCTAAGAGCCTCTTTAAAAAATCCCCCTTCATCCCCCTTTGCTAAAGGGGGAAAGAGGGGGATTTACGCTATGCTCCGTGCTTTATGCGCTCTGGTCTATGTATGGATCAGACTGTCCTGATCTCCTGCCGCATAAAAACGAGGTAACAAACTCCAAAACAGAGGAAAGTCATGGCTACGATAGAAATAAGATACGGCGCGATGATGATGAGGCTCTGTAAAAGGGGAAGTGGATTTTGAAAGCGACTTAGAGAAAGCCTTTCCAAAGGCCCCACCAAAACGAAGCCTCTGGTGGTCTTCCTCGTTGGATCAAGAATGGTGGTGGTTGCATCATTATAAAGGGTCGCCGGGGACAAAAGGGAGACCGTTCTTTGAACCTCTTCGTGTTTCATCAGGTCTGCATTCGTGCCGCTTTGGCTGATCGGGGCTACTGCATCGGCCATAAAACCAGCTCCAAGCCCTACGAAGAAGGAGAAAAAAATCCAAACGGCCAGAGAAGCCAGGGCTGAAGTGGCCGTGCTCCGGAAGGCCACTGAGAAAAGGATAGATATCCCTAACCAGAATGAAATGTAAAGGATGCTGGTGATGAGATAGATGATAAGACGTAAGACTTCTTCCGAACCCGGCACGACACCGATCAATCGAATCCCCAAGCCTGAGATGATGAGGACGATCCCGACTAACACGATTGCGATGGTGGTCACACCTGCCAGAAACTTTGCATTAATAATCGAGTCACGATAGATGGGCTGTGACGCCAGCTTGCTCAGCGTCCGGGAGACTCTTTCCCGATTGATCGAATCAAATCCAAGAAAGATACCGATGAGGGGACCGAAAAAGCCGATGAACTGGACAAAGGAGAAAAGTTTCCCAGTGGAGGTAAACAACCACAAAAAAAGGAGGGTGGGTTTCGCCATTCCTTTCGATTCTTCCTGGATGCTCATGCCCACCATGGAGGCAATGATCACTCCTACCATCACAATCAATGCAGAGATGAGAAGAAACCGTACACTGCTGAAGTGATCCTCCAGCTCTTTTCTAAATAGGGTGAAGATTCCGTGCAAGTTAAGCCTCCTTGAAATATTTCATATAGAGCTCTTCGAGGGTATAATGTTCCTTGTCCACACCCAACTTTTTCCTGGCCAGTTCTTGAATGGGCCCGATCGCCACTAGATTCCCTTTGATCATGATCCCTACTCGATCACAAATCCTCTGAACCTGGTCAAGTAAGTGTGAGGATAGAAAAATGGTAATATTCTTTTCCCGGCTCAGGGAGTGGATGAGGTCGAGCATCCGGTTGGTTCCATCCGGGTCGAGACCAATGGTTGGTTCATCGAAGAAGATGAGCTTCGGCTCCTTGATCAGAACCTCCGCAATTCCAAGGCGCTGTCTCATTCCCTTTGAATAGGTCCCCACCTTCTTCTTTGCCTCTTCGAAAAGACCAACCTCTTCGAGCAACCCGTCAATCTTTTTGGCAGAGACTTTATCGGGGATGCGGTTCAAACGGGCGATGAACCGGAGATTCTGCCGGGCATCCATATCATCATAGAAACCAACATTTTCAGGCAAGTACCCGACCTTCTCTTTCACCCGGAGAGGTTCGCGTGTTGAATCGAATCCAATAACTCGGACCTTCCCCGAGGTAGGCTCGGTAAGGCCCAAGAACATAAGAAGGGTCGTCGTCTTGCCTGCTCCATTGGGACCGAGAAATCCAAACACCTCCCCTTCCCGAATCTGAAGAGCAAGGTTATTTACAGCGATCTGAGTTCCATACTTCTTCGTCAGCCCTTCGGCTTCGATGATGATCTGCCCTTCCAATTTATCGTCTCCCCAACCAGATAAACAACGCGCTCAACCCGGCAATCACAAAAATGATAATACCGATTCCGATCCAGACCCATGCAGTGGAAGCCTTCACCGTGACTCTCATTTCAATCGTCTTGTCTGACTTTTCTCCATTGATCAAGACCCCCACTGAATAGTCCCCAACCAAGGCCTGCGCTCCCGGCTTGACCGTGACCTCAATCTGTTTCAATGCGCCGGTTTCTAAAGCATCGATTTTTTCCGGTTTGAAAGTGACTTCCCAATTCTCAGGTTTGAAGGAAGAAAAAGTGATGTTCCGGTTCACCGCAGAGCCCGTGTTCTTTACGAAGAATGAAAAATTGGCCGTTTTACCTGCAATGGCTTCCAGAGAAAGGATCCCTGAAGGCGTTCCCGCATCGAGCTTGTAAATACCTGTCAGGGCGACCGTCAGTTTTACTTCCGCCTTTTTCTCTCCTGAAGTCACCCTCACTAGTGTGGGGTATTCTCCGGGGGAAGCTTCTTTCGCAGGGGTGACTTCCACCGCCACCGACTGGCTCGTTCCTCCCTTGATCCGTAAACTGGAGATCTGTTTCGCTTCATAAGAGGGCTTGAAATTAATCTCCCACTTTTCTGGCCCGACCGCGGCCAGGTTGAAAGTCCGATCCACCTCACTCTTATTCATGATATCCAGGGAAAATTCGAACTTAGCATCTGTCTGCCCCCTTAATACCGGATAGGACGTCGTAATCTGGATGCCCTCGAGACCTGCGGTCCGTTCCTGAACCGTAACATTCAGTTTGCTGGAGGAAATAAACTTCCCATCCGCCGTCTGAGCATCGAACTGGAAGAGATAGGTTCCAGGTCCCACCGTCTTATCAGACTCCAGAGTGAGAGCCAGGCTCTTTGACTTTCCATTGGGCACATATAACCCTGAAACCACATAACTGCCACCTTTCAGCGTGGCCTTCCACCCCTTTGGGGCTGAAGAAATCTTAACGTCAACCGTCTCATCCGTGCGGCCTTTATTCTCCAGGATCAAATCCATCCGAACCGTTTCGCCTCTGGGCACAACCACCCCGGAAAATTCAGTGAAAACCACGATGCCACGCTCTGGCCTGTGGTCTCTCTTTTCCTCCTGGGCAAGGATAAAAGATGGAGTGATGAAACAAAATATCAGAGCCACTAATAAAACAGATAATGATTTCCGCCTCCGATTCACTCGCCACATAGGTCACCCTCCTGAAAACATCTCTTAGAATTCAAACATTGAGATTTTGTATTTTGAAAAACCCGACAGGAATTTTTCGCACCAAAATGTAATCGTTTGACAAAGGGTTGTCAAGATAAATCTTTATAACATTTTTCCGACAGATTTCAAACCTGTCCCCGTTAAAGTGGAAACTACGGTTTCCCGTCTTCTCTTTTTTCTCAAGTACTTTTTCAATCCGGCAATCGTCGCTGCGGAGGTGGGCTCAATGAAGTGTCCTTTTCGGCTCATCTCCCTCAGGGCCACCCCTATCTCCTTTTCCGTTACAGTCAGAATCTCTCCATCCGTGTCTCGGATCGCTTCCAATATCTGTCTTCCCCTCACAGGCTCTGCGATAGCAATCCCCTCGGCAATCGTCTCTTTCTTCTCAATCGGGCGGGTCTTCCTCCAACCTTTTTTAAAAGCCTGATAAAGAGGGGCACAAGAAGCGGATTGAATACCCACCAATCTTGGTATCCATTTAACCATCTCAGCTTCCCTTAACTCTTTAAATCCTATATAGGCTCCTAAAAAAAGCGTTCCATGTCCAATCGGGAGGACGAGCACATCCGGAGCTTTCCAACCCATTTGCTCCCAGACTTCAAAGGCGAAGGTTTTTGTTCCATGGAGGAAAAAGGGATTCCAGCAATGACTGGCATAAGGGATTTTGGAGGCAGCCT
>CAZEKS010000200.1:0-4918 GCA_964512795.1 uncultured Syntrophaceae bacterium | reverse complement strand
ACAAACACATCGTCTCCACCAGGTTGCTCGATAAATCCATATCCCTTCTTGGTATCAAACCATTTCACAACCCCTTTAGCCAACTCCTTGACCTCCTTTTCAAAACGATCTCAACAGTGGGATTTGATATCACTAATCAATTTGGATGTCAAGATTTTTGTCTCCGCTTTTTTGTCCCCTAAGGGCCTCCTCTCCCCTTGCGGAAGGAAGGTGGAAAAAATTGCTATGAGACAAGGAGGTCGGGCAGGGGTATCGGAGAAGCTTTACAGCGACACCTTTTCCAGGGTTAATAACAAGGTCCAAAAATCTTGCAATGTCGGTTATCTAATGTGGCCTATGACCCTTACCTCCAAATGATCGCTTGGTAAAGCTTTGGAGATATCCCTGCCTGATCTCCTACTCAAGTCATTATTTCACGCCTTCAGGGAATTAAGGGGAGGGAGGATTAGATCTTTCTTGTGGCCAGGTAGACGCCGAGGAGGATCATCCCCCCACCTATGAGGGTAATCCACTGAATCTCTTCGCCCAAAAGAAAGTATGCTCCGATCAATGTAACCAAGGGCTCCAGATAGAGGTACATTCCTACAAGGCTTGAATCCTTTTTCTCCAGAGCAGAATACCAAAAAAGATAAGCCAGGCCAGAACAGAAGATTCCCAAAAAGAGAATGCTTATCCATCCAGATAGAGATAAATGGAAGAGGATATTCCATTCCCATTGCAGCCAGGTGAAGGGAAATGTGATGAAACATCCTACGATCATAATGGGTGTGATCGCTGCAAGCGGTGAAAACCGTGAGAGAAATCCTCTTCCTCCAACCGTGAAGGCGGTCCAGGTCAGTGCACTGATGAGAACCAGGAAATCACCAAAGGTGGAGCCAAAACGAAAGATCAAGAGGGAGAACACTCCTTTTGAAATAACAAAAAAGATTCCAAAAAAACCAAGGATAATTCCTCCTATCTTTCTCGGGGTGATGGCTTCCCCTAAATAGAAACGAGCTGCGATGGTGATGAAGATAGGTATGATGGCAACAATACATCCTGTATTAATGGCGGTCGTGTAGAGCAGCCCGAAGGCTTGAAGAAGGGTATGTCCTGAAATTCCTACGGTGGCTAAAAAAATAATTGATAGCCAATTTGTGGAGGAGAAGGCTTTAAGAAATCATCTATCTTTTTGAAGCTGAACAAGTAGGAGAAGAAGCCCTCCTACTCCAAAGCGCAGCGTTAAAAGCGTAAAAGGATTCACCTCCTTCAAAGCCACTTTCGTAGCAATAAAAGAAAATCCCCAGAAAATTACAGCCCACAACGCCGGCCAGGACATAACCTCCCCCCTTGTCACAGGTAAACTTTCTTAACATAATAAAGGATAGGACCTTCTATAAGAAATTGAATATTGTTGACATTTGTTACTTTTGTTGAATAATTGTACAAAAAACGGAGTAGGTGGACAGAATAGTCCTGTGCCATCCCTAAGCATCCGTTATAACCATCCTCGGCTAAAAACAAGAGGAGGTAAAAGAGATGAATATGTCATCGGACATACTGACAATGTGGGCAATTTTAATTACGACATGAAACTTTCTCAGGCACGAGCGGATGGAAAGGCAAAGAGCCGGCGCGTCGAAATAGTTTGAACCTTTTTAAAAGATTGTATCACTGATAAATTAGTATCTCAGAAAAAATGGGGGGGCGAGATTGTCTAATGGTGGTGGGAGTCATGATTTTCCTTAGAAAACGGATGGTTTTTTTATGGGTGATGTTAATTCTTCTCTTTGTTGGATCGCATGGCGCCTTTTGTCAAAGCCTCCGGATCATAGTATCCAACGGCGGGGAGAATTGGAAGATTAATGACAACCACTACATTACTTGGTAACCCATCGGTCTCAGCGCGGATGTAAAAGTCCGATTAGAGCTTTTTCAGGGCAGAAGAAAGATTGGGATTATTGCTTCAAACCTACCCATAGGACCTGCAGGAGCTACGGGATGGAATTGGAAAGTAGATCAATTCCAGGGAGGCGTGGCCCAGACCGGGTCGGGCTACAAAATCCGTTTTAAGAGAGTGGATGAATGGGCTAAAATTTTAAAGGGTGCTGAATAAATCCTCATTGGTTACCCTGAGCTTGCTTCAGGGCCTCGTGATTCATTGATTTTGCTAAGATGCTGAAACGAGTTCAGCATGACGCATTGGGCTGTTATCGAGTTTTTCAGCGCCCTAATTTATAATTTACGAAAAGAAAGGAGAACTTAATGCTTTCAAGAGGGAAGAAAAGAATTGCTGTCGGAGTTTGGTTTTTGGCTCTATTTGTTTTTTTTAATCTTTCCAATCTGGTGGCAGCGGATCCTATTGTGGGCGACTGGAACTATACCACATCCAATCATTGGGCAAAAGGCCCTGTCCCAGCAGGTAAACCAAGTAAGGGACTGCTTGTGATTACTCAAAGCGGGGATCAGTTTAAAATGGAATTTAAATCAGGTATGGTTTTTAGTCCTCCAGAGTTAAAGTATTTTGCAGGCAAGAAAAAAGGCAAGGATTATATTTTTTCAAACAGTGCGAAGGTAGATAACGAAGGAGGGGTTGCAAAAAATTCCTGCACCCTGAAGATGACGGGCAACAATCATTTCGAAGGAAAATCATTTTCGGAGTACAGTCAGGGCGGAATAACGTTTAGTTGGGGGTTTGATATTGAATTAAAGAGATAGGATGATAATGCAATAACGTTTGTGCAATCCACTAAAAGGATACAACGGGTTTCGATCCTTCCCATCTCCTTTTCGGCTTCCTCAAGGAATGTCAAATTCCCCATTCCGACTATAGGGATTTGGGTGCCTTTATAAATTCTCTTCCTTCCTGAAAACCCCCTATAAATTCAAATAGATTTAATTTATTTCGTCTTTTGACTTAGATCAAGGCATTAGACTAAGAGGAGAGTTATCTTTCTATTAAAACACGTGTCCGTGTCGCGTGTCTGTGAAAAAATTTAAATAAGGAGGAAACCCATGGCAACGAGAAAGATTGTTCAGATTGATGAGGGGAAATGCAATGGTTGTGGTCTTTGCATCCCGAACTGCGCGGAGGGGGCACTTCAGATTGTGGATGGAAAAGCAAAATTGATTACGGACAAGTTCTGCGATGGTCTGGGTGCCTGCCTCGGACATTGTCCCGAGGATGCCATCACCGTCATTGAAAGGGAAGCAGAAGATTTTGACGAAAAGGCAGTGGAAGTTCATCTTCATAAGCAAAAAGAATCTCAGTCTCGACCTAAACCTCAACCTGCTCAATTCACCGGATGCCCCTCTTCAAGGTCCATGCATTTTAAAGTCAATGAAACTGAATCAGGCAAAGAAGTGATAGGGTCATCGGTCTCCATGCTCTCCCATTGGCCTGTCCAGCTAAAGTTGGTACCTATCAACGCACCCTATTTTCAGGATGCGGATCTTTTAGTGACAGCTGATTGTGTTCCATTCGCCTATGCTAATTTCCATCAAGATTTCCTCAAAGGGAAGGCAGTCGTCGTGGGTTGTCCAAAACTTGATGACATCCAGTATTACAAAGAAAAATTGACTGAGATTTTTAAGGCGAATTCCATTAAAGGCGTTACGGTTCCTTATATGGAAGTTCCTTGCTGCTTCGGATTGGTCAAAGCCACAGAGGATGCCATTGCGGCCTCAGGTAAGAACATTCCTCTAAAGAAAGTGAAAATTGGCATTCGGGGGGATATTAAAACCGAGGCAGAAGAAAGAACCTTTAGCCATTCTCAAACGTTCGCACATCCGCACTAATCAACTTAATCAGTACAAAAAAGGGGACGGCTCTGTTTAAAAAAGGATCGTCCCCTTTTCTATCGGACACAAAACCGGGCAGGCCTTTTGGTAAGCCTGAAAACTGTTGTTATGCGTTCTTAATAGCTTCAACTTCTAACCTCACCATGGCCACGTGGGCTTTGCCATTGGTATCGAGTGGAACTTGCTGAATGTACGCAGAGACCAGCTCATTGATAAATTGATCTCGTTGGTTTTCTGGTATCCGCTCGGTGAATGGCATCCACGTTGTTCGTATCCATCCCGCCAAACCTGATACTCCATCATGCTCCATATCTTTTGGAATAAGCTCAACACGCTCAGGTTCAAGGCCTGATTCACTCAGCCATTGAGAGTATCCGTGAGATCCATGGAATCCATACGGAAACTCGAAATCAGAGAAATAATTCCGCCATACCTGATTTTGCTGGAGGTCTCTTAATACAGAGAGAACGCCTTCTGCATTGCCTTTGCCTCCCATTTCCAAAAGCACCCTGCCTTTTGGTTTGAGACTTCGATACAAGCCCTCTAATACTGGCCTATGGTTTTTGACCCAATGCAAACTTGCATTTGAAAACACAATATCAAATTTCTCATGAAAGGATAGACTCGTTGCGTCCATGAAGATAAACGAAAGGTTAGGATGCTCGCCGGTTGGATAATTCTTCCTTGCAAGTTCAATCATTGAAATAGAATTATCTATGCCGACAACTGAGCCCATTGGAACATAACTCGCAATTTCTGCTGTTACTTTTCCGTCTCCGCAGCCCATATCGAGAATATCTTCAGTCCCCTTAAGTTTCAGCCTGGCGATTAATTCTCTTGCCCATTTCTGTTGGCCTTTTGAGTGTTGCTTGTAGTCTTGTGTATTCCAACTATATTTCTTCATGGATTCTGTTCTCAGTGGACACCCCCTCCTAAGTTAGGCGACGGTGTCCATTTTTTCAGTGGAAGTACTGGGTCTCTTGACCCCTCCCGAGCATGAGATAATCGCATACAGAGCATCCTGAGAGGTTGCATTTTCTTCTAACTTACCGGTCTCGTGGGAGATTGACTTTTTCTACAGACTCAACGAGACTGTCGAAAAAGTCCCGATGGTGAATTATAGACAGTTTTCAGGGGT
>CAZEKS010000199.1:0-4961 GCA_964512795.1 uncultured Syntrophaceae bacterium | reverse complement strand
TTTCAGACAGAGAGGTATTAAATAATCTTGATGCAGTTTTGGAAGAAGTATGGAGACAATTATGATTTATAAAATCTCCCCTGACCCCTCTTTGCCAAAGAGGGGAAATAGAGGAAAGATTCCTACAAAGGGGTGCATAGGGTAGTAAAATTTACCCACTCGATTACGCGAAGACCCGAAAAAGTTAAGAGTTACGAATTATGAGTTATGAGTTTCGGACACGAGACACGCCTGCGTGCCGGAACGCCTGCCTGCGCGAAGCCGCTCCGGCGAAGGCAGGCACTTCGGCGTGCAGGCACGGACACGAAAAAAGGAGGTTTTATGCTGCTTGTCATTGACGTGGGGAACACGAATACGGTCTTGGGAGTTTATGACGGGAAGGTCTTGGTTGATCATTGGCGGATTTGGACAGAAAAGGGAAAGACGGCTGATGAATGGGGAATCATGTTTCGGGATCTGTTCCAATTCGATCAGCTCCATATCGGAGATTTCGAAGGGTTAATTATCTCCTCGGTGGTCCCTCCGGTTTTGGACATGTTGCAGGGAATGGCTGAAAAATATTTTCATGTCAAGCCGCTCATCGTCGGACCGGATGTCGATACGGGAATGGTCATCGCCTATGAGAACCCCCTGGAGGTTGGAGCAGACCGGATCGTCAATGCGGTTGCCGCCTACGAGCGACATAAGAAGAGTTTGATCATCGTGGACTTTGGAACAGCGACCACCTTCGATTATGTCTCCTCCAGAGGGGAATATATAGGTGGTGCCATTGCACCAGGGATTGGGATTTCGGCAGAAGCATTATTCCAGAGGACCTCCAAGCTGCCCCGGGTAGAGATCATAAAACCGAAACAGGTCATCGGAAAGAATACCGTTCACAGTATGCAGTCCGGCATTTTTTTTGGGTATGTCGGATTGGTTGACGAGATCGTTAGAAGAATGAAGAAAGAGGTGAGATCGAATCCCAAAGTGATTGCAACAGGAGGACTGGCAGAACTGATTGCTAATGAGTCAGAAACGATCGAGGAGGTCAACGAATTTTTGACCCTGGAGGGATTGCAAATTATCTATGAGAGGAACCAGAAGAAAAAGAAAAGATAAATCAAAACATCACACATTGCAGATAGCGAATAACAATCATTTGTTCCCTCTCCCCGTCGGGACTGCGTCATAATTATGATGGAGGGTAGATACGGGCGGTGAGGTGTCTCGGGGAAGAATGTTACTTCCTGAAGTCGCTCTGAAGGCATTTTTTCCAAATTGTGCAGATTCCATTCGATAATCGCTTCAACTCGCTGGTGAGATGTCCGGGTTGGAGGGGCAGGTTTGATTTTTGTAAGTGTTCATTTAGGTACTATTCACTCTCTGATTGTTACCAAACCTCTTGAAGGTCACGAAACAAAATAGGGAAATTTCTGTTGACATCACTTGGCAAATGTGGGATAAAAAATCTCAAATCTATTACTTGGCATAATCTTTGCATTTAAACCACTTACATCTTAAAATTGAAAAGAGACATGCATGGAAAGAACCATTAAAGTTCCTTATGAAGGAAAGACTGTTGAAGGCCTTGATATGGATTTCAAGTCAATAAAGGAAGACTGGAACGAGTACCAGATAAATGACGGCACTATTGTTCGTATGAAAGTGGTTGTTACCAATATTGCCAAGGTAACAGACAAGTACGATAATGAGGGCAATCCAGTTTATATAGTCAAGTCCTCAAATGTCTTAGCTATTTCGGCTCCCGAAAAGCTAAAGAAGGGAACTGTGGCGAGCTAAAATGAGTCCTCAAATCCATACGACGGAAGTTAGCACGAAGATGCCATCGAAGGAATTCATTAACATAGACTTTCCTTGGTATACAGAAAACAGCTGTACATACGGCCCTCAAACGATCCATCCTTTGAGTTCTGTGCCCGGTGGCGGGCTAACTTATTGGACAATAAGAGGTCATTTGCATGTCAATTGGGCGGACCCTATACCGGTTGTTTTATATCCTTCCCTCGATGAGATACTTCAAATTGACAGGACAGATACTTTGACAAATAGCCTTGAAAATTTTGTTGCTCAAAAATTTACTGCCATTCCCGAGGTCGAGTATGTTCTTCTTTCGTTAGAAAATGATTCAGTAGATATTTGGACAGTAATTAACAAGTTGGACAGGGAAATTAGAAAAAAAATCTATGATGTCGAATATGATATTCTTGGCATTATAAGTAACTTCCATTTTGATTTTCACGTGATTTGTAGGAATGATAGAGGTATCGAAGACCTTTATCCATCAAACGCAAAAATGATATTTCAAAAGTAGCTGCCTTAATGCCCACTCGAAACGACCACATAGGCCAAGCTCGACATAGCGAGCAATTTTTTTCGTCTTTTGATATTAACGCAACACCTTTCTTGGATTGGGTCGTTAACGGCGTTTTCTATTCCGCTATCCACTACCTTGATTCCTATTTTGCGAAGAACAGAAAACATCCACGTGATCATAAGGCAAGAATTGACCTAATTTGGGCTGAACCACACTTAGGAAGATCGTTCTTCCACCTTTATAGATCCTTGAAGGATGATAGCGAAGAGGGACGCTATAATATGAGGACTTTCACTCCCGATGAGATTCGGCGGGATATAATGCCTTTACTAAATGACATTAAGACTCATCTAAAAAGATATATTCCTGAAATATAAGAAATGGTCAGTGTCAAGGCCAAGGTAGGAGTCTTTAGGCACACGAAAGATCAAGAAACAAGATAATCTTTACAATCTCATTTCTGATCTTGTTATCGTCATCCACTTCTTCAATCACTAATCGTCAACTTCTCGAACTATATCGAAGCGAAGATTTGTAGGTGTAACAAGCGCCTCTTTCTTCAATGCTTTCCTGCTCCTACTATTGGTCGTTATTTTCAAATCCAACCGCGCAGCATAACATTTCAAGAAATAGTCGATGGAATGAAGTCAAAGATCGAAACGATAAGGCATGGAGCATAATCCTTATGGCCTATGCGATTGACAATCTGTGTCTATAGGAATAAGCTAAAGTTACTATCTAACACAAATACATTTCTTCTTCTTGATTGGAATAAGGATCGGATATTGAGGAGTATTGCATGGGGGTTGATTCGCAATCAAAGGCAGTGCTTTTTTGAAAGGAGTCTTCGATGTGGCACAAAGGGTGGCGCGAGCATATCTGGTCCGGGATCGATCAATCATGGGATCTGATTATTATTGGGGGTGGCATCACTGGTGTTGGCGTACTCCGCCAGGCAGTGGCAGCAGGGCTGAAAACTTTACTGGTTGAAGCAAACGACTTTGCTTTCGGCACTTCCAGCCGTTCATCTAAATTGGTCCACGGTGGCTTTCGCTACCTCCGCAGCAAGCAGGTAAACGTCACCAAGGAATCCGTGCGCGAGCGGGAATGGATACTGCGCGAAGCGCAAAATCTGGTCACTCCCCTCAGCTTCCTGCTGCCGAACTTCGACCGCTATCATTTCCCTTCCTGGAAGCTCGGTTTAGGCGTGATGATCTATGATCTGCTGGCGCCGAAGTGGAACCACCACAAGTACAACCCGGTCAAACTGCTGGAAGCCTGCCCGTTCCTGAATCCAGAGGGGCTCATTGGGGGTTTCCAATACTACGACGCAGCCATGGATGACGCCCGCGTTCTATTGCGTATCCTGCGCGAGGCAGTGCAGGCAGGGGGTGTAGCGCTAAACTATACCAGGGCGGAAAGACTATTACGAACCGGCGATGGCCAGGTTTGTGGTGTGCTATTAAGAAATATGGTATCTCCTGGTGGAAATACTGTCGAAGTGAAAGCAAAGGTGGTGGTCAATGCCTCCGGGGCCTGGTCCGATGAAGTTCGTGGCCAGTTAGGCCAACCAGCACGCTTGCGCAGGCTACGTGGCAGCCATCTGATATTTGCACGGGCCAAGCTTCCTGTCGACCAGGCGCTGACCCTCTTTCATCCACGCGACGGCCGTGCCATGTTCGTCATACCCTGGGAAGGAACTACCATCATCGGCACCACCGATATTGACCACGATCCTGCTCTTGATAAGAAGTACCTTGAACCGTTCGCCGCCGAGGAGGAGATCAACTACATGATGGAAGCGCTCTCGTTCATGTTCCCAGGCCTCGGTTTAACTGAAAAAGACATCGTGTCTTCCTTCTCAGGCCTCCGCCCGGTAATTCATACTGGCGCGGCCACCCCCTCCAAAGAGTCGCGCGCCCATGCCCTGTGGGAAGAGAACGGGCTGATCACTATCACCGGAGGTAAATATACCACCTTTCGCATCATGTCCCGGCAGACAATGGATAGGGTGCTGGCACGACTTGGTAAGTCCGAGACGGCCAGCCGCGAACGTATCTTCGATCCACTGCCTGACCTCTCATCATTCTCCCTTGACCCATTGACTCTTGCTTATCTGACAGGCCGCCACGGAAACGAGACCGCCCGGCTTCTGGCAGCGGCCAAGCAAGGTGAGTTGGAGCCAATTGAGCAGCTCCCCAACGTATGGGCCGAACTGCGCTGGGCGGCACGCGAGGAGGGTGTGGAGCACCTGGACGACTTGCTTCTGCGAAGGGTACGCCTCGGTCTACTTTTACCCCAAGGTGCCCGTGACCTCCTTGGGGACATCCGTAACATAGTCCAGCCTGAACTGGGATGGAGCGATGAGCGCTGGCAACAAGAGGAAACCGCATACCTACAGACCTGGCAAAGGTATTACAGCCCGAAGCCAGGATAGAAGCCTCCGAATTGATCAGAGGTGATTCGGAGCGGGTTTCTGAGTAACCTTAGGTTTTCCAAGTTGATCGAATACAATAACATGCTGTAGCGAAAGGACGCTGATCGCTTCTGGGAGGTGAAGATGGCAAAAAAGGACGAGTTTTACCCTCGGTGGTGCGAGCAAGAGGCTCCACCCAAGTCCTACCGGAGCCTGATCAAATACGGC
>CAZEKS010000198.1:0-4980 GCA_964512795.1 uncultured Syntrophaceae bacterium | reverse complement strand
AATGCCTTAGAAAGGATATCTAAGGAGTCTGTCATCCATTGGGGTATTAAGGAAGCACCCATCGTGATCTTGGTCTGTGTGGATGAACGAATCGATTCACTCCATCCCCTCGAAGCCGGAGCCGTTGCCGCGCAGAACATGGCGCTGGCAGCCCATAGCTTGGGATTGGGAGCAGGGTGGATAGGAATATGGGGAACAAAAGCTGAAGGAGCGGTTCAGAAGGTTTTAGGACTTCCTCAAACCTGTCGTGTTGTCTCCCTCCTCCCGATCGGAAAACCCGATGAGTCTCCTAATGGCTCCCGAAAGCCCCTCAAGGAGTTCACCCAATTCAAATGAGGATGGATCAATTCTGGATCAAGGTTTCCAATATTCCATCGGAATAGAATGAAAAGCTATCCCATCCCTTGCGGCAAAAAAATCCTTTCACTGGAGGTCCCCCATGGTGTTCCTGTTCAATGGGTAGAGTCTCATAAGATGACACCCGTTCCGAATGTGGAGCGGGCAGTGGAGGATGCCCTTCAACGCCCCATCAAGAGTCCTCGGCTCAGGAATTTAGTTAAGTCTGGGCAGAAAGTGGCTTTGATCGTTACAGACATCACTCGGAAGCTTCCGGAAGAGATCATTGTTCCCCTCCTCATCAAGGAATTGGAAACCGGTGGGATAAGGAAAAGAGATATGACGGCTGTTGTCGCCACCGGCACTCATCGCCCCAACACTCCTGAGGAGCTCCGTGAAAAGTTTGGAGAGGTGGTCGACGAAATCACTTTTATTAACCACGACGCCTGGAATCCAGAAGGGCTGGTCCGTTTGGGCCGCTCCGAAGGAGGAATTCCACTCCTGTTCAATCGAAGAGTGGTTGAGGCTGATATACGGATCTCTACAGGAGTGATTGAAACCCACCTCTTCGCGGGCTATAGCGGTGGGGTGAAAAGCATGGCTGTGGGCGTGGCAGGAGAAGAGACGATTGCCGCAACCCACAATTATCAAATGCTCCAGAAGACCCAATTGGGAATAATTGAGGGAAACGAATTTCGAAGATTTCTCACAGAGGCGAGCCAAGCCATTGGGCTCCATTTTATTTTCAATGTGGTTCAAACCGGAAACAAGGAAGTGATAAAGGTGGTCGCAGGAGACCCCATCGAGGCCTTTCACGAAGGCGTCAAGACGGCCAGAAACCTCTACGAGGCGGAGATCGATCAACCCGGAGAGATTGTGGTGAGTGGCGTGAGTTATCCGAAGAGCCGGGATCTCTACCAAGCCACAAGAGCAGCCAATGTGGTTCTCTTTGGCCCCCAGCCCGTGGTGGTGAAGGGCGGGGTCATCATCATCCCTGCCCCCTGTGAGGACGGATGCGGACACCCAGGGTATTGCAACATCATGAGGAGGGCAGAGGACATCGATGACGTCATCTCCATCTCCCGAGAGGAAGGCTTTGCTCCTGGAGAGCAGAAGGCTTTGATCTTGGCTCAGATTCTAAAACAGGCAAGAATGGTCATGACCGATTGTACTCTGAAGGAGGAAACCCTGAAGGAGTTGTATCTCGAATCCGCTCCCACCCTACAGGAAGCATTGGATCGAGAATTAAGAAAGAACCCGACGGCAAGAGTGGTTCTGATACCGGATGGACTTTTAACCCTTCCCATTATTAAGGAGAGAAGGTCACCAATTCTGTGAAGGATATTCAAAAAATGAGAAAGGAAAGTCATGCCATACGGGTATAACGGAAAGATTTTAAGAATCGATTTGACCGATCAATCCATCGCCGTTGAAGATCCTCAAGAAACCTTATACTGCCGATACCTTGGAGGAGGAACTCTTGCCTTATATTATCTCTTAAACGAGTTCAAACCAAAGTCCGATCCCTTAGGACCGGAAAACATCCTGGTCTTCTCAGGATCGGTGATCTCAGGGACGCCTGCTGCCGGTTTAAGCCGCTTCTCTGTGGCGGCAAAATCTCCATTGACCAATGGATTTGGAGAATCAGAAGCCGGAGGCTGGTGGATTCCCGAGTTGAAATTTGCTGGATTCGATGCCGTTGTCATCAGGGGAAAGGCCCGCAAACCTGTTTATCTTTGGATTCATGATGGGGAAGTTGAGATCCGGGATGCGACCCATCTCTGGGGAAAATTTTCTAAAGAGACCCAGGACGAGATTCGAAAAGAGCTTGGAGACGAACGAGTTCGGATTGCTCTGATCGGCCCGGCAGGCGAAAAGTTGATCAATATTGCCTGCATCCTTAACGAACTCAAGCATGCCAATGGCAGAACAGGATTGGGCGCGGTGATGGGATCAAAGAACCTCAAAGCGATTGCCGTCAGGGGCAAGAAGAGGATGGAAGTGGCCGATGAAGAAGCCGTTAAAAGATTGACCAAACGGCTTAGGGAGACGTATGAAGAACCCCATTTCAGTCTCGGAAATCTGGGCACCTCCCGAATCACTCCTCTATTGAGCCAACAGGGGATCCTCCCCACCTTCAACTTCCGGGAGGGGTCCTTTGACGGAGCCGATGCCATCAGCGGAGAGACCCTATCCAAGACCATTCTGGTCCGCCGGGGAACCTGTTACGGCTGCTTTGTCCGGTGTAAGCGGGAGGTTCAAGTAGGGGAACCTTATTTTGTGGATCCAATCTACGGAGGGCCGGAGTACGAAACAGCTGCTGCCTTTGGCTCCATGTGCGGCATTGACGATCTGAAGGCAATTTCAAAGGCAAATCAAATCTGCAATGCCTATGGTTTGGATACCATCTCAACGGGAGGACTCATCTCCTTTGCGATGGAATGCTACGAGAACGGCATCCTCAAGAAAGAGGATACCGGCGGCATTGACCTCTGCTTCGGCAATAAAGAGGCCATGATCCGGATGGTAGAAATGATTGGAAATCGTGAAGGACTCGGGGATATTCTCGCAGAGGGAATCAATGTCGCCGCAAAGAAATTCGGAAAAGGGGCAGAACATTTGGCTATGCATGTAAAGGGCATGCCCCTGCCTTTTCATGAGCCGAGGGGAAAAACCGGGGTCGGTCTCGGCTATGCCTTATCCGCCACCGGACCGGATCATATGGAATTCCCTCATGACCCATTCTGGGCCACCGAGGCAGGAATTGCCCTCCTCAGACCGTTAGGGATCCTCGAACCCGTTGATGTTTTTGACTTGGGACCTCGTAAGGTCAGGATATTCATTTACCTTCAGCAATACTGGAACCTGCTCAATTCCCTGGGGATCTGTATGTTTACGGCCAAGCCTTTCGGACCCCAAACCATCAACGGAATCGTAGATTACGTGAAGTCAGTGACCGGGTGGGAAACCAGTCTCTTCGACCTCCTCAAAGTGGGGGAAAGGCATGCGAACATGGCAAGAATTTTTAACCTTCGAGAAGGATTGACAGCCGAAACAGACACCCTTCCTGAACGACTCTTCCAGCCCATGGAGGGAGGGACATTAAAAGGAAAGAAGATTGATAAGGAACAATTTTCTGCGGCAATTGAGACCTACTACAAGATGATGGGATGGGATCCGGAGATGGGAACTCCCCATAAAGAGAAACTTGCTGAGCTGGACCTCGACTGGCTGATATAACCAATTCCATCGATCTTCTCTCCCATCTCATTTCAGACAGTTTTTTCTTTTGTCCAAACCAAAATGAAAAGCTTGACAGATTTTTGGGGTTTAATATAATTCAGGAACGCTATTTCGTATTATGAAATTCAACAAGGCTGGCAGGGTTGTTGCTGCGATCAGCATCCCTGGCCCATCATTTCAGGTTGCCAGGAATGTCATTCAAGAGTCCTTCAGGAAGGAGGTGATGGAGACGGTTTCTGGGATTTCACAGAGGTTGGGCTTTCGTGAGAGGAGTTGATGAAGTTTGGAGTTTAGATTTCGAAGTTCGAAGTTGTCAACAATCCGTCTTAATTCCGAATTCCCTGCCGGCAGGCCCTGAACCTAACGTGGTACAGGGCACAGGGCAGGCAGGCGAAATCCGCAATCCACAATTAAAAGAAAAAGGGGGACGTAAGATGAAATGATTTAGATTGAGCATAGGGTTTGTCATCGTTTTAGTGGTCTTCGTATTTTCTAATTCCGTTGGCGCCCAGCTGAAGATCAGGTTCCAGACCTGGCACTGGGGAGAAAAGCCTTGGGTAAATGCGCTCGAGGCGTTCCAGCTCCCCGTTCCCGAGAAGAAAGTCCCCCATTATCAACCCCTGACTGGATCAGAAGCCATCTTCGGAATCCGACCCAATGATATTTATGATCGTCTCTATGCTCCGGAACATCTCAGAACGAATGTTCTTCGGGCAGTCGTTGATGTGATTGAGCCTTTGGGCTCGGAGATTCATCTCAATGTGACAGCGGGAAAGCACAATCTGGTGGGGGTAGTGGATACTCAGACCATCGTCCGGATGCATCAGGAGATTGAACTCGCTGTCGATCTCAATAAGATGCATCTTTTTGAAAAGGATTTTCCAAACCTCCGGGTTAAAACAAAGAGTTCCCAGGCATAGGTTTCTACTCTCTTTGCGATCATGCGGTCTGCTTGAACTTCATAAGCCACAATCTGACCTGTGAATGGTCTAATATGCCCCTTCATAGAGAGAACGAACGTCCTCTTCATTCAGATCTCTCGGATTCGTGATAAAAAGCTTCGGAAACTTCATCCCTCCTTCCACGAGCTTCGGGATGTCCTCTTTTGGTATTCTGTAGTCGTGCAAGTGGAAGGGGATCTGGAGGGTTTCAAGGAGTTCTTCCACAGCTTCAACCGACAGCAGAGCAGCCTCTAAGGATGAAAGCCCTTCGATCTCTTTACCCATGAGTGCAGCAATGGCAGCATACTTCTCTGGATTACCAGGAAGATTATACCTCATCACATGGGGAAGCATCACGGAGTTGGAACGACCGTGGGATATGTGATATCCAGTTCCTATGGGATAGGCGAGGGCATGAACAGCCCCTAACCCGCCGCTGGCAAAGGCCATTCCCGCCATT
>CAZEKS010000197.1:0-4981 GCA_964512795.1 uncultured Syntrophaceae bacterium | reverse complement strand
ATGCATTGCAGGCAGTACCCGGGGTGGCCGAGGTTGCACCGATCGGTGGTTTTGTCAAGCAGTATCAGGTGAACGTAGATCCAAATAAGCTGGCGGCCTATAACATCCCCATTGACCGGGTGATCGCGGCAGTTCGTTCTGGGAATAACGATGTCGGCGGAAGGCTGGTTGAATTTTCGGGGCTCGAATACATGGTTCGTGGCCGTGGCTACATCAAGAAGGTTTCCGATATCGAAAATATCGTGGTAGGTACCAGTAGAAGTGGCGGCACCCCGATTTTGGTTAAAGATCTGGGTATGGTTACACTGGGCCCTGACATCCGACGGGGCATTGCTGAGCTCAATGGGGAAGGGGAGGTCGTCGGCGGTATTGTCATCATGCGCTATGGTGAGAATGCTCTGAAGGTGATCGAGCGCGTTCGCACAAAACTTGAGGAGATGAAGCCCGCTCTTCCCCCCGGCGTCGAGATTGTGACAACCTATGACCGTGCCGAGTTGATCGAGCATGCCATCGAGACACTCAAGGGCACACTGATTGAAGAATTGATTATCGTCAGTATTGTGATCATGATTTTTCTCTGGCACATCCCATCTGCCCTCGTTCCCATTATCACCATTCCAATTACAATTATTCTTTCCTTTATTCCTATGTATTTAATGGGGTTGACAGCGAACATCATGAGTCTCGGTGGAATTGCCATTGCCATCGGCGCTATGGTGGATGCGGCCATTGTGGTCGTCGAACAGACACATAAAAAGCTTGAACACTGGGACGCTGCAGGCAGGCCGGGCAGTTATAAAGATGTGGTGATCAACGCAGTCAAAGAAGTAGGTGGGCCAAGCTTTTTTGCACTTCTTGTCATCGCCGTCTCGTTTATGCCTGTTTTTACACTTGAAGGGATGGAGGGTCGTCTCTTCAAGCCCCTGGCTTTCACGAAGAACTTCTCCATGGCTATTGCAGCAGTCTTGGCCATTACTCTCGATCCGGCCATACGGTTGCTTTTTACTCACATGGATCCCTATAAATTCAAACCAAAGTTCTTGTGTCGCATCGTCAATGCCCTGCTGGTCGGCAAGATCCACAGTGAGGAGACCCACCCGATCAGCAAGCCCTTGATGAAGATCTATCACCCCGTTTGCGAGTTTACGCTGAGACACAAGTGGGCTACAGTCATTGTAGCGGTGCTCATCGTGATCGCCACAATTCCAATCTTTAAAAGGCTTGGTTCCGAATTTATGCCGCCTCTCTTTGAAGGAAATCTCCTTTACATGCCGACGACATTACCTGGCATTTCGGTAACAGAAGCCCAGAAATTACTTCAGGTTCAGGACAAGGTATTGAAGAGTTTCCCTGAAGTGCATCATGTCTTTGGCAAGGCGGGCCGTGCGGAAACGGCAACCGATCCGGCACCATTCTCCATGATGGAAACGGTCGTGTTACTCAAACCCGAATCGGAGTGGCCTAAAGCCCCAAGATGGTATTCTTCATGGGCGCCAAACTGGCTGCAGAAAATGCTTCGGAGAGTCTGGCCAGATCATAAAAGTCCGGATGAACTGATTTATGGCCCTGGGGGACTTGATGAAGCGATGCGGTTCCCGGGTGTCTCCAACGCCTGGACCATGCCTATCAAGGCCAGGGTGGATATGCTCTCGACAGGTGTAAGAACACCCATCGGAATCAAGATCATGGGTGCGGATTTGGAAGTCGTTCAACAGCTCGGCGAGCATATCGAGATGGTCCTGAAAAATGTGCCGGGCACAAAAAGCGTTTTTGCTGAACGTACTGCCGGCGGTTACTTCCTTGACTTTACCCTCAAGCGCGAGGAGCTGGCCCGCTATGGATTGACCGTTGACCAGGTCAATAACATCGTGATGTCGGCGATTGGCGGGGAAAATGTGACCACAACGATCGAAGGACGGGAGCGGTATCCGGTCAATGTTCGTTACTTTAGAGAGCTCCGGGATGATGTGGAGAAGCTTAGAAGGGTTCTTGTGCCAATCCAGACAGGCGGCGCAGGTCCGACAACTGGAATGGGTGGAATGGGTGGAGCAAGTAGCCCGGCAGGAGGTCCGGGAGTTGGGCGGATCCCTCTGGGGCAGTTGGCAGAGATATCTCTGAAGACAGGCCCGGCCATGATTCGTGACGAAAACGGAAGGCTCTCCGGCTATGTTTATGTGGATTTTGATACCTCAAAACGCGATATTGGCGGGTATGTCGCCGACGCCAAGAAAGCCATCCGCGAAAATCTGAAACTCCCAATGGGCTATCAATTAATCTGGAGTGGTCAGTTTGAATACATGGAGCGGGTCAAGGAACGCCTCTTTATCGTTGTGCCCATCACGATCTTCCTTGTCTTCTTGCTCCTCTACTTCAATACTCGGTCGATTACCAAGACGATGATCATTTTCCTGGCAGTTCCGTTTTCGGCCGTGGGCGCTATCTGGTTCCTTTACCTTTTGGGCTATAACACAAGCATCGCTGTTTGGGTGGGGTTGATTGCTTTAATGGGTGTGGATGCAGAGACAGGAATGTTCATGCTCCTCTATCTCGACATCGCGCATAAAGAAGCGGAGTCTAAGGGGCGGATGAGGAACTGGGATGACCTGCGGCAGGCAATTGTGGAGGGCGCGGTGAAGCGGCTTCGTCCCAAAGTAATGACAGTCGGTGTAATGTTCATGGCCCTGGTCCCGATCATGTGGTCTACAGGCGCTGGCGCCGATGTGATGAAGCGTATTGCCGCCCCGATGATCGGAGGGATTTTCACTTCGTTCATTATGGAATTGGGTGTTTATCCTGCTATTTACGCCATATGGAAATGGAACTTTGGATTGAAGAAGCAATTAGCACGAGCAGGGGCCAGCCCAACGTAGTTTAGAGGCTAGCATCCCCTGAAGCTGTGAAAAAATCGGGAGAGTCAGTCGAGCGAGAATATCTTCAAAGTTTTGGGATTGCGGTCTTTAATAGGCCGAGGGAACAGGACTCTGCAAGTGAGCGAGAATGATAGAAGTTTTTCATCGTCAGTGGTTCCTGGCAAAAAGGTGCCGCTCTAAAACTTCTCCAATATCCCCGTCGCCCTCCGTGAGGATCAATTTCTTCACAGCTTCTCTCTCGTCGAGAGACGGGAGAAAAGCTGAATCCCTCTCCCCTGGCGGGAGAGGGCCGGGGTGAGGGGGAAAATAGATCTTGAAGCTATGGACGCATTTCCCCAATGGATCATCATTTTGATTGTCATTATCGTGTTAGCAAGGATGGCGGTCCTCCTGGCAAGGCGATTTGGCCTGCCCAGCACCAGTGTTCAAATTCTGTTAGGGATTCTTCTCGGCCCCTCTGTGTTCAATCTCTTAGGAGTTCCCATGGTTCTTGGAACCTGGGGAAGCCCTTCTTCTGGTCCGCTCCATAGTGCTTTGAAAATTCTTGCCGAGATTGGGTTGATTCAACTCATGTTTCTCGCTGGTCTGGAGGTGGATTGGCGTGAGCTGAAAAAAATACTCAAACTCTCTTTTTCCGTGGGTGCTTGGGGATTTCTTTTGACCGCGGTGAGCGTTGCGATCATCGCGCGAATCTTTGTGGATCACTGGGCAGAAGCTTTGGCGGTTAGCGCGGTCGTGTCAGCGTCAAGCTTTGGAATTTCAATTTATTATTTCAGTGAGATGAAGGTTCTTGGTTCGCGGGTTGCAGCCATGGTATCGGGAGCGGCCATTTTGAGTGGCTTGTTGGCAATTCTGTTGATGATTGCCAGCCAGGCGACGAATTATGCTGCGACCCATGGAGCATTTAAGATGACCATCGCTGTTTCATGGTTCTTAGCGAAACTCGTTATGTTTTTTGCCATTGCATACTTTTTGACTTCCCGATTTCTGAGGCTCGCTTCGAAATCCGGCTTTCCCAAAAGACCTCGTCAAATGCTCATCGGCTATCTCCTTTTGGTCGCCTCCTTGTATGCATGGGCAACGATGCATTTTGGAAGTTTTGCTGCTGTGGGAATTGCCTCTCTGGGAGGTGGACTGCTGGGAATGTCAAACCCTGAGGTGAAAGAAAAGATTGTAAAAGGATTTGAATCCATTTTGGCTTCGGTCCCTATGGGAATTCTGTTCATCGTAATCGGAATGGAGGTGAATCTCAAGGCTGCCGAAGGTTCCATCATTTTTTTGGCTGTTCTGCTAACGGCAGTCATTGGCGCAAAGTTGATTGGATGCTGGATTGCTACAAATAAGGGATATCCATCATCGCATGAGCGGGTCTTGATCATGTTTGGAGTTTTGGCTCAAGGAGAGATGGGAGTCGTGGTTGCTGGCTACCTATTTTCACGCGGGCTGTTGAATCCCGCATTCTTTAACGTAACAATTGTGGCGGTGGTTTTATTGACGATGGTCTCACCCGTCTTGATGAGGATTGCTTCAACGGGATTCGAAGTTCGAACAACTCCTGTTCAAACTGCTGGATCCGAAAAGTTTGATAGGAGGTGGCGGAGATAAAGCAAAGAAGATGAAGAATCCGATCAAGGCCGCAAAAGCTTTTATACAGAAAGGAATATATTGATTCTTTCAGGCGAAATCCTTGAATTACAGATATTAATGACCATATTAATATGATAGAATAATAGAGACGCTTTTATTGAATGTGAAACAATTAAAATTAAGGGGGAGGTAGCCGAGATGAAGAAATTTTTTATTCTACTGGTTTTATTGATTTTTGCTATGCCTGGTTATGCTGCCACTATTTATAAATGGGTGGATAAAGACGGTGTGGTAAATTTTACGGATGACCTTAGTAAAGTCCCTCCTTCTTATCAAGATCGGGTCAAGGTTGAAACAAGAAGGGATATTCCAGAAGAAAGCGCTCCTTTGTCCCCCCAGACAATCACTACAAGTGGCAAAGATGATGAAATGATAACAGATAGTTATGGCCGGGGTGAAGCGTGGTGGCGAGACAAAATCCGTCCATGGAAGGAAAAATTAAAGGAAGCCACTGAAAAATATGA
>CAZEKS010000196.1:0-5005 GCA_964512795.1 uncultured Syntrophaceae bacterium | reverse complement strand
CCCTCTCGCCACTGCGTGCCCGGGAAGCCCCGGCCTGTGGCCGGGGAGCTTCACTTGCTTCCTGCGCTCCACAGACGGTCTTTTTTTGACATAGAACTCCGTTTCTCTTATATTCAACCTAAGCCGAAGCGAATTCTTAATTTATTTTTTTATAGGGTTTGAGGAGGTTATAATGAGAGTCGTCAAAATCAGTGAAGTAAAAAAAGAATCGTCCAGCGGCCCCCTTTTTACCGCCCCGGATGTGACGAGGCAGGTTCTTGTCCCGGACAGTAAAGAGTACAACGTCAATGTTGTGAATTTCGGCAAGGGGGTTCGGAACAAATTTCACACCCACGACAGTGAACAAATCCTGATAGTCACTTCTGGAAGAGGGATTATCGCCACAGACACTGAAGAGAAGGTGATCTCCGTAGGAGACGTGGTCATTATCCCCGCCGGTGAGAAACACTGGCACGGTGCGACCAAAGACTCGGAGTTCTCGCACATTTATGTGTCTCGTTTGGAAAGCAAGTTAATGCAATTGGAGGAATGAAATCCGGAGCCATCCATAAAAAAGTTGGCCCACTTCAAACAGGAGAAAGAGGGCATGCATGATTGATTTGAACCTGATGGGTAAGAAGTACGGCCCGATCCAGTCCCGCACTGACCGCGGGGTGGTCCTCAACCACGCCTACGCCAGGGTTGACTAAGAAAAAAAAGGGAAACACCACGTAGCGGCAGGCAGGGATGGCAGAGTTTACCTTAACGTTGCAAGAAAAGGCAGTCAAGTGTGCTTCCAGACCTTTAGAATGCGGGTTTTTTGGCATGTTTTATGGGTAACATGCGATGTCACCCAGGGTGACGTTTGCCATTTGCTGGACAGCGGAGCAGCGAGACGTTTAAAGGTGCTGCCCTGCCTTCGCCGAAGCGGCTACGCGCAGGCAGGTCTAAAGCTCTGGCGATAAATCGCCCGGAGCTGTAATTGTCTTTTTTATTTTTTTGGCAGGCCCAGCACCCCCGACTGCCTTTCAGAAGGTTTCTTATGCAACTGGCGGGTTTATATTCTGTTTAAGATGGGGGTTCATTCGATGGCTTCATCGTGTGAGGAATATCGTTACCAGCAGCAACTGCTTGCCTTAAAGAAACGTTTGGCTGAGGATAAACTAAGCCCGAAAGAACGGGAAGAGATCGAAAGGCTGGTTCAGGAGCTGGAAAGAAAACTGAAGATATGAACGGATAAACAGTAACAGAGAAAAACAGGATTCTCGATGAAGATGAAAAGTTTTAGAAAGAGTTTTATTGTCGCACTCCTTCCTCTGACTGTGGCAATTGTTGTATCTCTGGGGGTCGGCTGCTGCCCTGTGCTGAAAAAAGAGGCGCAGCAGCCGGAGGAAGCTCTCAGACAGGTCCGTTTCTTTTTTCCCAAGTTCCGCGATGACATGGATCGTGACTCCTTGCTCTTGGCCGTCAAAAGAAATATGGAGTACCTGGATCGGCTTGGTCCTGAGACAGTGTTTCGCTACGGGCCTGACGATTTAACCCTCCAGCAGGTGCGTGAGAGCCAAGAGGCTTTGTTAGATCTCCTGGCAAAATGGCTTGATCCGGATGATCTAAGCAGAGAGATCAGGAAGGAGTTTCGGATTTACAGGGCCACGGGTCGGGTTGGAGATAGAGGGGTACTCTTCACCGGGTATTACGAGCCCATTTATGAAGGAAGCTTATTTCCTGATAAAGTCTTCAAATTTCCGCTGTATCGTCCGCCCACCGATCTGATAAGGATTGACCTTTCTCTCTTCAGTGAAAAATTTAAGGGAGAGAACATCGTCGTGAGAATCGAAGGCAGAAAGGTCCTGCCTTACTACTCCAGGTACCAAATCGAGGCAGAAAGAGTGTTGGAGGGGATGGGTCTTGAAATGGCATGGTTAAAAGACCCTTTGGATGTGGCTTTTCTCCAAATCCAGGGATCAGGAAGGCTGAGCCTCCCCGACGGAAAGGAACTCTTGGTTCACTACCAGGCCTCCAATGGCCGACCCTACCGGAGCATCGGGCGGTACATGATCGAGAAAGGGTTTCTTGCGCGTGAAGAAATGTCCATGCAAGCGATCAGGAGATATTTGGGCGAGCATCCAGAGGTCCTCGACGAGGTTCTCAATTATAACCCTTCCTACGTCTTCTTTCGGCAGGTGGAAAACGGCCCCTTTGGCAGTCTCGGTGTCCTCCTGACCCCGGGGAGATCGGTTGCCTTAGATTCCAGGATTTTTCCAAAGGGCGCCCTCGGGTTCATCGTATGCCAGAAACCCCTTGTCAATGATCAGGGGGATATCATCGGGTGGAACAAATTCTATCGTTTTGTCGTAAACCAAGACACGGGTGGGGCGATTAAAGGGGCCGGAAGGGCAGATATCTTCTGGGGAAGCGGCCCCTACGCAGAGTTGACTGCAGGGCATTTGCGACATGAGGGGGACTTGTACATTTTGATCAAGAAACCTTGAGCGAGAAAGGATTCAGGGTAAAGGCTGTGGGCCAGATTTATAAAAAAGTTGGCCGTTTCTAAATAATGATTTCGGATTGCGCTTGCCTGCCCTGTGCCATGTTAGGTTCGGGGCCTGCGGCAGGGAGGGATATTCCAAACTCCTTACTATCTAATTAGGGCGAGACGTGTTCCGTGAGACGACGGCTCGTTTCAACCACCATACACCATATGATATCTAAAGGAAGCTGGGACTCGATCGTTGAGTCGAATAGAACGCTGACCTTGGGAGGAAATTCCGCATCCCCTTTCCATAGAATATAAGCCAGGGGAACTTTCGGAAATACCTCTAAGGCGAATCCCTTATCTCCGTAAAGGATTTCACTTCCCCCCAGCCTCCTACCTGTTTTAAAAAATGCCTCTGGATCCTTTCCGAAAAGGTTGATCAGCTCTTCAACCTCAAGACGATGAGGACCCCGAAAAAAGGTGGATCCTCCCTTCAGATCTTTCTCACTGATCCATGTGTGCGTCGGTTTAATGTCTTTGGCTTCTGTCAGATACACGAGGACCATCAGAGAGAAATAAGGATGGAGTGATTCCTCAACGGGTTTATCATTCCGTTCTATCCTCAGAATCTTTTTTTCTTTTGGGAGGATGAGGTACCGCAGATTATAGACTGGCAATAAAAAGCCTTCTCGGGCAGGGTGATAGATGGCCTCTGTTCGGTGACATACATCCGTTGGATGAAGTTGGGAAAGTTTATCCCAATGGAAAGGGTCAATCGCTGCTTTTTTGTTTGTCTCCTCCCCCATTATGTCCTCTCTTCCTAATTTGAATAATCATAGTTTAGTTTTATTCTTTTTTCAATCAATAAGTGGCAGGAGTAAGAGGGAGAGGAATATGGCCTATTTCCTATCTCTGAGACTCTTATAATGATCTTCAGTCCACGCATATCAAAGAAGATATTCGCTCAAAATCGTTCTATTCCCGACAATGTGTCACCTACTGTCATGGCATATCCCGACTTAAACCTTTATTTATAATTTAAATTAGGCTTTAAACTTCCGTTAGTTATAAAACTAAGGGAGTGAATTTCTCTTTGGCACAATTTTTGCTATTAAATACCGTAAAATCAGATCAAATGGGAGCAATGAAAATGCCGTTCATGGAAGAAACCGTGCCTTCAGAAAAAAGGAAATATCCGAGAGTTAGTGCCAATTTTCCAGTGAAGTATAGTACAACCGACTCGTTCTTCAAGAGCGCTCGTGCTGCCAATGCCAGTGAAGGGGGATTGCTTGTCTGCCTTCCAGAGAAGATGCATATTGGTCAGCAACTGGCGTTGAAATTATTTTTCCCTTCCCGTTCTGGATTAAATATTGTAGAGACGGTCGTCCAGGTGATATGGATGGGTATTCGTCTGAGGAAGGATTGGACGTGGGATTATCGGGCTGGAGTGAAATTTGAAGACATTTCTACAAACGATATGACGACTTTTAAAAATTTCTTAACAAGCCTCGCGCAAAAACCACCGCCCGCTTCCTAACGGCAGGGTCGACCAGACCGAGCCAGCAGGATTTTCCAGAAACCAGTTAAAAGGCACAATTCATTATTGTCCATTTCCCCCCCCTGGAAACAGGAGACGTTGGTCCCGGGCGGCGTAAGTTTTCAACCGAGATAATCAAACACTGTTATCAAATTCATATTTGTGATAATCTAAAATAGTAGATAGCCTCTTTGGCCAGGGGAATGAAGAGTTTCTGAAATAGACCTGAAGTCAGAGGAGAAGGTGGATTATCCATGAAAAGAGCCGTGACTCAGCCTTTTCGCCTGACCATCGCCAAGAAATTGCTCCTCGGATTCCTATCCTATGGGATCTTGACCCTCCTCATTGCCTTCATCGCACTCTCCAGCCTCCAACGATTGAATAAAATCAATAATCGGATTATAGGGCGTGATGTTCCCTTGGTGGAAATTACTGATAAAATGATCGAGGCCCTGCTGGCCCAGGAACTCTATGGACGTCGTTTTTTCATCCTCAGGAGTCCGGAAATGGAGGCGCTCTTCTGGAAGAGAAGTGAGGAATTCAAAAAGCTCCTGCAGCAGATGGGTGATCTTCCAGAGGTCTCCGACCTTCCACTCAATCGACTCTCCACCCTTCACGAAGAGTATAACCATTTTTTCAAAACAGGATTAGAGAAGAAGAAAGATTTTTCTTCCCGGGCCTCCCAGGATCATGATCAGCAAATCAAGCAAAGGCGGGAAGAACTCATTCAACTGGCAAAAAAGATCTCTTATGATGCCAGGAAGGACCAGAATGAAAAAAGTCTGAAGACCCTGAGTGTTGGTCATTCAGCCTTCTGGATGACTGCCGGATTAAGTATCGGCGGCCTCCTTCTGGGAATCATCATTGCCTTGACCCTTACCCGTAACATTTCCCACTCCATCCATCAGCTGAAACTTTCCACCCGGGAGATATCGGGAGGAAAGTTTGACCGTCTCCCCGAGGTTCGTAATCAGGATGAATTGGGAGATCTCTCTCAGGCTTTTCAGAGGATG
>CAZEKS010000195.1:0-5009 GCA_964512795.1 uncultured Syntrophaceae bacterium | reverse complement strand
CAACATCTTTCTGGGTGATGCCCGCATCTTGCATGGCTTCCCTGAAGGCCTCGAAAGCCAGTTCCCGGATGGACCCTTCGTAACCTCTGACGAAGCTGCTCTGGCCCACACCAATAACCGCTACATCTTTCTTCATTACAAACCCCCCTTTTACCCTCACCTCCACCCTTTCCCCTGTTTACCGGCCCCGGTCCCGACCGAGGGCAGGGCAGGCAGGTCTGAGGGGAGAGGGGAAAAATGGGGAAATTTTTTTCATTGATCAACGAGGATTAAAGATAAATGAGAAACTATTTTTTTTCAAGTTATTTTTTGGAGGTTCCCGGAAAAATCCGGAAATCTCTGATTACATAAATTATGAAACGATTACACAGATAAAAAAACACATTGAAAATGGAGAAAATCTGTTTAATCATTTTTTGGAATCCGTGTTATCAGAGGTCTTCGATATCATTTCAACGCCTCTCTTGGAGACCTCTTTTTTTGATATTTCCAGACGGCTTGATTATGTTCTTCGATATCACGAGAAAAATAGTGGGATCCATCGTTTTTGGAGACGAAATAAAGATAAGGAACGGGGGCAGGATGGACGGCAGCCAGAAGGGAGTCTTTACCAGGATTACAGATGGGTGTGGGAGGAAGTCCTGCAATGCGATAGGTGTTATAAGGAGTGGGTCTCAACAGATGTTCTTTGGTCAAATTCCCGTTGAAATTCTTAATGCCATAGATTACGGTGGGATCGCTTTGGAGGGGAATCTTTTTTCTTAAACGATTGTGGAAGACAGCAGAGATTAAAGGTTTCTCTCCGGAGAGGGAAGTCTCTTTTTCAATGATGGAGGCCAGGATGACTGCCTCTCTCTCAGAAATTCCCAAATCAGATGCCACCCCGGCCAATTCTGATCCAAAGACTTTCTTAAACCGATGGACCATTATCTGGATCACTTCCTCTGGGTCGGTCTCCCTGACCAGGTGATAAGTGTCAGGGAAGAGGTAGCCTTCCAAGGTCGGCCCTGCTAATTGAGAGAGGCCGAGAGCGTTGATGAAAGCGGGAGAAGAAGCCTTTTGGAGGAACTCTTCTTTTTTCACAAGATTTAAATCCTCCAATAACTGAGCGATTTGAGAAAGGGTATATCCTTCAGGGATTGTCACCAGATGACGCTTCACCTGTCCCTTGACCAGCGCATTAAATACTTCGAGGGGAAGCATTTGAGTATGGAATTCATATTCCCCTGCTTTGACCTTCGCTTTTTTCCCGAGAATCGTGGCGAGGAGAACGAAAAACTGTCTATTTTTGATGATTCCTTCCTGTTCGAGTATTTCTGAAACCTTTTTGAGAGGCGTTCCTTTTTTAATGAAGATGATCTTGGTGGATGCCGTTTTACAGGGGGGGACAAAGAGAAACCAACAGAGAACGAAAATAAAAAAGAGAAGGAGAAGACCCGACGTGAAGAGCAAAAATTTACTCCTGGGAGAGTGCGCCATGGTTTGTTCTCCTGCTTCGGTCTAAGTATCCTTGAAGAATGAGGACGGCGGCCAGTTTATTGATGACCTTCTTCCTTTTTCTTCTCGAGAGATCTGCTTCCAATAAAACCTTGGAGGCGCCAACGGTTGAAAGCCTTTCATCCCAGGTGACCACCGGAACTTGAATCTTATCCATTAAGACTTTAATCCACTTGAGGACGAATTCTGCCTGTTTCCCCAAAGTTCCATCCATGTTTTTTGGAAGTCCGACCACAATTTTTTCAATTTCGAATTGCCCAATGATCGTGGCGATTTCTTTTAAATCGTCTTCCATGGATCTCCGTTTAATGGTTTTGAGCCCCTGAGCTGTTATTCCCAACTCATCGCTGATCGCTACACCGATGGTATGGGTACCAACGTCTAAACCCATTGTTCTCATCGACTTCTTATTGCCCATTTCATTGGTATTGTCAAGATTTCTATCTTTTGAGTTTTCCGTTGATATTTGTAATTTCAATAAATACAATAGGTTATAATTAATTGACAAGGATAAAAATATCTGTTAGCTAAATGGGTTAAGACTTTTCTATCATGGATGGTTCTTTTGGGTTTCTTCAGATAAAACCCATGCCTTTTGGCTCGGTCAATGATCGTGGGGAAGGAGACCTTCTGGTGGCATTCTTTTTTTAAACGATCTCGGATGTAGCTATAATTGTAACAGGTGAGGGGAATGTCCTTGTTTCGGATAATGCCTTTTTCGATTGAGAATTCGCGGAGCATATTCTTCTCAAGGTTCTCGGATATTCTGGGAGGAGAAGTTCTATGGTTAAAAATATCTTGACAAAAGAATGCACCTTTGTTATAAATTGCACAATCTGATCTGGAGGAGGCGATTATATGGACTTTAAATTATCAGAAGAACAAGAAGCGATGCGAGAAATGGCTAAAAGTTTTGCAGAGAAGAAGATTGCCCCAACCATGGAGGAAGACGAGAAAGAACATCGTTTTCGCCGGGAAATAGTGAAAGAAATGGGGAGACTAGGGTTCTTTGGGTGCATTGCACCCGAGAAATTTGGTGGAAATGAAAGTGGTTATCTTGCAGCTTCGGTGATGACCGAAGAAATCGCAAGAATTTCTCCGTCCTGGGGACTTCCCTTTAACCTTCAGATGAACTCGATTCAATCCGTTCTTCTTAATTTTGGAACAGAGGAACAGCGAGAGCGCTGGATTCCCAAATTGATCAGTGCCGATCTGCTCGGTTGTTTTGCTATCACCGAGCCCAACACCGGTTCTGATGTGGCTTCGATGAAATCGACGGCAGTAGAAACGGAGGGAGGGTTCATCCTGAACGGGACAAAGATGTGGATTTCAGGGGTACCTGCCGCTGACCTCGGTATTGTGTATGTTTATACGGATAAGGCAGCAAAACATCGCGGCATGTCAGCCTTTATTGTAGATATGCATCTTCCTGGAGTCACGCAAAAGCCCATTGATTCGAAATTGGGTCTTTTCTGCGCTCCTACAGGGGAGATCATCTTTGAAGATGTCAAGGTGCCGAAAGACTGTCTGGTCGGTCAAAAAGGAGATGGGTTTAAGATCTGCATGGCCATGTTAGATAACACCCGACTCTCCTCCGCAGCAAGGGCAGTAGGAGTGGCGAGAGCCTGTCTCGAACATTCTGTTCGGTATGCCAATGAAAGGGAACAATTCGGCCAGCCCATTGCCAATTTTCAAATGATCCAGGAGCAAATTGCAGAGATGTATGTTGAAGAACAGGCTGCCAGACTTTTGGTTTATCGAGCTGCCTGCAATAAAGACTTGGGACAACGAAACACTATCGAGGTTTCCTGTGCAAAATTTTATGCTGCAGAGGTAGCTGTCAAAGCTGCGAATCAAGCGGTGAAGATTTTTGGGTCTTATGGTTTTTCAACGGAGTATCCTGTGGAGAGATTTTACCGGGATGCCAAATCCTATCAGATTGTAGAAGGGACATCCAATATTCAAAAGATGATTATTGCAAGAAACGCATTAGGTCTTAAATAAAAATTTGTTTCTTGGAGGAGGAGAATATCATGGGGACATCAGTGACTGTACCGATGGTAGGCAAGATTGTCTCAGTTTCAGTAAAGGTGGGAGATAAGATTAAGGAGGACGATCAGGTAGCTGTATTGGAGGCGATGAAAATGGAGATGCCTATTGTGGCTCCGATCACCGGAACGGTGAAAGAAATTTGTGTGGGCCCAGGTCAGGAGGTCGAAGCAGAGGCAGTGATCGCTGTGATTGAATAGTGATAGGATAAAGGGGGAGGGAGCCGATGGAAGAGGATTTTTTGGCCAAATTGAACATACGACCTCTGACCATTAGGGATCTGGACGAAATTGTTGAAATTGATCGTAAAGTCTCAGGTGAAGCCAGACGAGACTTTTGGGGAGAGAAAATAAAGCTTCCTAGCTCCCGGTATCCTCTGTCGGGTTTATGTGCTGAACTTGAAGGGAGGGTAATAGGGTTTATTATAGGTGAAGTGAGTGGATGGGAGTTTGGCATTCCAGATACCGTGGGATGGATCAGCACGATTGGAGTCGACCCGGATTACCAACATAAAGGTGTTGCCAGACAATTGACTCAAGAATTTATCAAAAATCTCAAGGAGATTGGCGTGAGCGTCGTTTACACCTTAGTGAATTGGAACGATTGGGATCTCCTCAAATTCTTCCATGCCATGGGATTTACAAGAGGAGGTGAAATGATTAACCTTGAACTAAAGATTGAGTAGTCTGTTGATAGATTAGATGTTTCTTTACTCTTTAGTTGTTAATAAAAGAATCTATATTAATATTTGTTTTAAATGAAGGCTCCTTATTAACCCTTTACCCATCATCCATTTTAATGATAAAACACCCTCCTGAGGAATCAGCAGTTTTGTTATTGAGATAGGACCAAAAGTTTTACAGCGGTATAAAAATATCTTGTTTTTATAAAAAAAATATAGTATTTTTGGTTGATCATGAGAATATATTCACAAATTATTCCTTATAGTCTTTAAATAGGTAATAGGAGGAGAAAGTGATGGGTAGACTGGAAGGTAAAGTTGCAGTCGTCACGGGTGGAGGAAGAGGGATTGGCAGGGCGATCTGTCTTGCGTATGGAAAGGAAGGTGCCGACGTTGTTGTCAATTATGCGAGTAGAGATCAACCGGCACAAGAAGTGGTTGAAATGATAAAGAAAATGGGAAAGAAAGCAGTGGCAGTAAAAGGGAATGTAGCAGTAAAGGCCGATGCAGAAAGAATTATCCAGACAGCTATTGACCACTTTGGAAAGATTGACATTCTGGTGAATAATGCAGGCGTATCGAAACCAAATATGCTCCATAAAATGACGGAGGAACAGTGGAATGAGGTGATCGATATCCAACTCAAAGGACCCTTCCTATGCATCCAGGCGGCTTCTAAGTATATGATGGAGAAAAAATATGGGAAGATCATCAATGTGACTTCTTCGGCTGGGTTGTGGGGAACAAAAGGACAGATCAACTATAGTTCAGCAAAAGGAGG
>CAZEKS010000194.1:0-5045 GCA_964512795.1 uncultured Syntrophaceae bacterium | reverse complement strand
TGGTTGCCTTCTGGTATATGAGGTGGCACCGATTGCCCATCTGGAAATTGGCTGATCTGATTTCCCCTCTGATTGGTTTGGGCCTCTCTTTTGGCAGGATAGGCTGCTTTTTTGCCGGGTGCTGTTATGGAAAAGAGACCTCCCTTCCATGGGCGGTGGTATTTAAAAATCCGGACTCCTTGGCCAGGTTGAATGTTTCCCTTCATCCCACCCAGCTCTATGATGCGGCCAATGGCTTAGCCATCTTCTTCTTTTTAACTTGGATGGAGAAGAGGAAAAGTTTCGATGGCCAAATCTTTTGGCTCTTTATCTTCCTCTATGCCATCACACGTTTTTTTATTGAAATATTGAGGGGCGACCCGAGGGGATTTCTCTTCGGGGATCTCTTTTCCACCTCCCAGGCGATCGGGATTCTGCTGGCCATTTTCTCTGTTTTTATGTTATTCTATATGAGAAAAAGATATCAGATACAGTAGAATGGCGGTTCTTGAGATTCTCAAATATCCTCATCCCATTTTGAAGAAACGCTCTCAGGCGGTAAGCCAGATTGATGAGGAAGTAAAAAAATTGATTCAGGACATGAAGGAAACCATGTACAGTGCGGGTGGCGTCGGATTGGCCGCCTGTCAGGTAGGAGTTCTACAAAAGGTGATCGTTCTCGATGTCAGTCCGATGGACCCCCAGCACAGCTTCTTCGCCCTGATAAACCCTGAGATCATTTCTGAAGAAGGTGAGATCGACCATGAAGAAGGATGTTTGAGTGTCCCCGATTGTTTGGAGAATGTGAAAAGAAGAGAAAAGGTCTGTGTGAAGGGGTTGTCTCCACAAGGGATGGAAATAGAGATCAAGGCGGATGGCATATTGGCCATTGCGCTTCAACATGAGATTGATCATATTAATGGTGTTCTTATATTAGATAGGGTGAGTCGGCTGAAGAGAGAAATTTATCGGAATAGATTGAAAAAAGAAAAGCGTAAGGAAGAAAGACCTTGAACGCATCCCCCTGGCGGATCGTTTTCTTTGGGACCCCATCCTTTGCCCTCCCGACCTTACAATCCCTTTTAGATGGACGCGATCAAGTGGTCGGTATCGTCACTCAGCCGGACAGGGAAAAGGGAAGAGGAAGAAAAGTTGTTCTTTCTCCTGTGAAGGAACTTGCTCTCCGGTATGGGCTTAACCCTCTTCAGCCTGTGAAGGCGAAGGAGGAAGCATTTCAGGGGGCGCTAAGAAATCTTCAACCAGACATCATGGTTGTAGTTGCCTACGGTCAGATTATACCAAAATCCGTCTTAAGTATTCCCAAATACGGGGCCGTTAATGTCCATGCCTCGTTGCTTCCAAAATATCGGGGGGCCGCCCCGATTGCCTGGGCGATTCTGAATGGGGAGAAAGTAACAGGTGTGACAACAATGCTCCTGGACGAAGGCATGGATACAGGAGACATCCTTTTGCAGACGGAGGTCCCCATCGGAGATGGAGAGACGTGTGAGACGCTCCATGATCGGTTGGCTTCCTCGGGAGCTCAATTGCTGTTAGAGACTTTAGAAAAAACGAAGACGGGAGATATTCATCCCATCCCACAGGACCATTCAAAAGCGACCTATGCCCCCCTTCTAAAAAAGGAAGATGGACACATTGATTGGAAAAAGGAAGCCCGGGAGATTGATCGTCAAATCCGTGCCTTCAATCCGTGGCCTGGCGCCTTTACAAAATGGGGGGACCAGTTGCTGAAAATTTATCAAGGTGAGATAAGGAAAAGAGCACCTGTGGGAAAGGCAGGAACTGTGATCTGGGTCGGGTCGGATTTCATAGAAGTAGAGACAGGTAAGGATTCTTACCTCATCAAAGAAATCCAGTTGGAGGGGAGAAGGAGAATGACCCTCCGGGAATTTCTTTCCGGGCATCCCATTCCCGTGGGAACGGTCTTTGTATAACCCCCCTTCATCCCCCCTTAATCTAAGGGGGGAATAGAGGGGGATTAACAAAGCGAGGTTCGTGGAATTAAAAGGCTGAACAATGGCGAAGTGATTTGACAAAAAATCGGTTAATGATTATACTTTTTTTTAAAAAAGGAGGGTGATTTTTTAATGAATAAATTCAAAACATTCATTTTGATGTTGGTTTTAACGGTTCTCCTTGTTTTGGTGGGGAGCGCGATTGGAGGGAGAAGTTGGGCAATATACTTCTTCATTTTTGCAGCCCTCATGAATTTCATCACCTACTGGTTCAGCGACAAAATCGTCCTTCGGATGTATGGGGCAAAACAAGTCTCACAAGGTGAGGCCCCTGAGCTTTATCAGATCGTTGGAGAGCTGACGAACAAAGCCAGCCTGCCGATGCCGAAGGTCTATATTATGGACAATGACACGCCGAATGCCTTTGCGACAGGAAGAAATCCGGAGCACGCAGCGGTAGCGGTAACAACGGGTATTTTGAGGATTCTTTCTAAAGATGAATTAATGGGCGTTATTGGACATGAGCTCTCGCATATTCGGCATCGGGATATGCTCATCGGCACGGTAGCAGCCACAATCGCTGGTGCGATCACTATGCTCGCCAGGGTTGCCCAGTTTGGAGCCATTTTTGGAGGGATGAGATCAGACGACGAAGAAGGAGGCGGAGGAGGAAACTTTTTGTTCGTTCTCCTCTTCTCTATCGTTGCTTCGTTTGCAGCACTTATGATTCAAATGGCCATTTCTCGCTCCAGGGAATACATGGCGGATGAGGGCGGAGCCCATCTCAGCCATCCTCTCTCGTTAGCAAAAGCTTTGGGAAAGTTAGAGGTAGCTGCGCAGAGGATTCCCATGGAGGCTAATCCCTCCACCGCTCACATGTTCATCGTCAATCCTTTAAGAGGGGGAGGGGTTCTTTCCCTCTTCAGCACCCATCCACCGATTGAGGAACGTATCGCCAAACTTGAGGAAATGGCGAGGACAGGAAGGTTTTGAGAAAAAAGACCCCAAGGGCGATCTGCCTCGATATCCTGAATCGGGTTGAAGAGGCCGATCTTCATCCTGATCGTCTTCTCACCGATTCATTCAAACGCTACCGATACTTTACCTCTCTCGATCGAGCTTTCCTCACAGAATTGACTTATGGTGTCATCCGCTGGAGAGAAAAACTCGATTGGATAATCCGGCGCTTTTCTAAAATCCCATTTGAAAAAATCGAATTGGAAACACTCAATATCCTTCGCCTCGGGCTCTATCAAATCTTTTTTTTGTCGAGAACTCCGTCTTCGGCAGCCGTAAACGAATCTGTCGAATTGTCTAAACGAACACGAGGAAAGGGAGGAGCCGGTTTTGTTAATGCTGTGCTTCGTTCCTCCATCCGGCAGAAAGAGGAAATCCGTTATCCGAACATCGGTGAAGATCCAGAGCTTCATATCTCGGTTGTCCAATCCCATCCCCTCTGGTTAGTTAAAAGATGGTTAAAAGAAATAGGTGTTGAAGAAACCCTTAAGATTTGTAAGTTCGACAATCAGATCTCCTCCCTGACGCTCAGAGCCAACACTTTAAAGATAAGTCGGAAGGACCTTATCAGAAAATTAGAAGAAACGGAGTTAAAGCCGCTTCCGGCCACTTTTTCAGAAGAGGGGATTTTACTACAAGATCCTCCACCCGCTTCAGAACTTCCGTTCATGAAAGAAGGGCTTTATATCATTCAGGATGAAGCCTCGCAACTGGTCACCTTCATTTTGGACCCGAAGCCAGGAGAGAGAATCCTTGACGCCTGCGCTGCTCCAGGTGGGAAAACCACTCACATGGCCCAAAAAATGGAGAACAGGGGAGAGATTTATGCTCTGGATCTGAGCAAGGGGAAATTAGATTTCATTGAAGAAATGTGTCAAAGATTAGGGATAAAGATTGTTAAAACAACGAAGGGGGATGCCGTCGAATCTCTTCCGATTTCGCATGGCATGAAGTTTGACCGAATCCTGGCAGACGTCCCCTGCTCAGGGTTTGGGACGCTTCGCAAGAACCCGGATTTGAAGTGGAGAAGAGGGGAGAAGGATATCCAGAGATTGAGTGAACTTCAGTTTTCGATGTTGAGTAATCTTTCGGCCTATCTGAAAGAGGGAGGTGTCTTAATTTATAGCACCTGCACGGTCTTCCATGAGGAGAATGAGGGTGTGGTGGAAACATTTTTAGGAGGGCATCCGGAGTTCCAATTGGATCAAATTGAGAAAGTAGCGTCGGACATTCCTGCCTGCCGGCAGGCGGGTATTGCCGGCGTTCAATCAGAAAAATTACGTCCATTTCTCCAAAACGGATATTTCAAAACCTTTCCCCCCAAAGATGAGATGGATGGTTTTTTTGTGGCGCGCTTGAGGAAAGAATCTTAAACAAGAAAAGAAGGGAATCAATGCGAGAGATTCACTATTTGATTAAGGGATTGATCATCGGGTTATCCATTGCCGTACCGGTGGGGCCCATTGGGATTTTGTGTATCCGACGCACATTGACCCGGGGTCGAATGGTGGGTTTTCTTTCAGGTCTGGGAGCGGCTACCGCGGATGGCTTGTACGGGGCCATTGCCGGGTTCGGACTAACCTTTCTTGTTAATTTTATAATCGGTAAGCAGATATGGCTTCGTCTGATCGGAGGCGGATTGCTTTGTATCTTAGGTGCCAAGACATTTCTCTCCAAACCTGCCGAACAAGGAGCCTCCATTGAAGAGAATAGCCTCTGGAATGCGTACCTGTCCACATTTTTTTTAACCCTTACCAATCCCATGACCATTCTTTTCTTTACAGCCGTTTTCGCGGGACTGGGAGTTGGAAGCACGGGCGATCACTATCTCTCCGCAGGAATTTTGGTCTTGGGTGTTTTCATCGGTTCCGCCACGTGGTGGCTTGTTCTGAGCGGCTTTACCGGCATATTGGAGGGGTTGTTGAATTTTAAGAGATTGCAGTGGCTAAACAGAATTTCGGGGTTGATCATCATGGGTTTTGGCTTGTTTGCCTTCCTGGGCCTGCTCTGATGGGGAAGTGATTGAGCTTCCCTCTCACCCTCCCCTCTCCCCCGACTATGGGGGAGAGGGGA
>CAZEKS010000193.1:0-5088 GCA_964512795.1 uncultured Syntrophaceae bacterium | reverse complement strand
TATACGGGATGAAACCATCGAAATTAATAGATGTCGGCATCTCCCTGTCTGCCATGGCAGCCAAGTTTGTGATGGGGCCGTTGACACAAAATACTGTGGGAATAATGTAGATGTAGTTTCGAATCCCCACGCCGCCGTCTTCGCGCTGGTACCCGTTGAAGGTTAACTTTTTGGAAATCAAGGGACGCGGGGTTGGAGCACGTTCCGGATGGTATTCATAGGATACGAACTCTGTGAGGCCGGATTTTATATTATGAATGTGGACCCATTCCCCTTCTTTGATATCTTGGGTCGCATAACCAATTGGATAACCATACTTGTAAACGATCGCGCCTTTTTTAATTTCCTTTAAGGCAATCTTGTGCGGAACGGGGATATCATCCATCACGATGATGCTTCTTCCTTTATTATTTATGGTCTCCCCTTTCGCAAGCTGTCTGACGGCCACTGCAACGGAGTCTTTTTCATTGATGACGATCACGTCTTTGGTTGATTGCATGCTTCGTTTCCTTTCAAAGTAAGGTTTAGCGTCCCATCATCAAAGATGGGAGCCACAGAATTAACTCCGGGAATATAATTATCAGTGTAAGGCCGATGATCTGTAAGGCGATAAATGGAAATACACCCTTATAGATCTGCCCCATGGTTACCTCAGGGGGGGCAATCCCTTTGAGATAAAACATGGAATAGGCAAAAGGCGGCGACAGAAAGGATATCTGGAGATTAACACAGATAACCATACCGAACCACAGCGGATCAAACCCGAGTTGTAATACAACAGGGGTAAAAATGGGGATAACAATATACAGGATCCCGATCCAGTCGATAAACATGCCCAGAAGGATGACCACCAATTGCATCGCAATAAAAGCGCCCCATTTCCCCAAAGGGAGCGCAATCACAAGCGAGCCGATGAATTTGGCGCCATTTAAGGCCATGAAGACGCCACTGAACATCATGGCGCCCACGGTTACAAACATTATCATGCTGGTAATTCTAAGCGTCTGGACGGCTGAATCATACAGGACCTTAAGACTAAACCTGCGGTAGGCGATTACCACGATAACAGATCCAAACGCGCCGACAGAAGCCGCTTCCGTCGGCGAAGCGAAGCCGATCAGGATAGTGCCGAGGACAGTGAAAATAAGGAACAGGGGGGGAACCATGTACAGTGCAATCTCCCCGATTACTTTGAGCATCGGCACCTCAGCGCGCTCTTCTTTTGATATGGCAGGGCCGTATTCCGGTTTAACCAGGCAGAGAATGGCCGTATACAATATATACAACCCGGAAAGAACAAGGCCGGGAATTACCGCAGCAATAAACATCTTCGCCACCGACAGGCCGGCGGCGGGGCCGTATAAAAGGAGCATGATACTTGGAGGAATGAGGATGCCCAGGGTTCCGCCTGCGCAAATGCAGCCGGCGGCGAGTGGAACGCTGTATTTTCGTTTGAGCATGGCCGGAAGGGCCATTATCCCCACCGCGGTTTCGGTCGCCCCGACAATGCCGGCCGTTGCTGCAAAAATGGTGCACAGGACGATTGTGCATATAGCCAAACCACCTCTCAACGAACCCATCACGCGGTACATGGCATTGAACAGACGCTCGGCCGCTCCGGATTGTACGAGCATCGCTCCCATGAAAATAAACAGGGGAACCGCAGGGAGCACTTCATTCGACATAACCCCGTAAATGCGGAAAATGAATTGATCGTATACCATCGGGGCCCAGCCTCCGATAATCCCGAAGAGAAGGGCGAGGCCGCCAAGGGCCAGATACAGCGGAATTCCGCACATCACTGCGACAATAACGCCTAAAAACATGACGACTGATAGATGTTCAGGACTCATACGCCTCACCTTTTATCGCAAGTATCGCATTTTTAATTAATTCAGACATACCCTGGAAAAACATCAGTATGAAAGCCACCGGTAACATCGTTTTGATCGGATATACAGGCGGCTGCCAGTAGCTGACACTGGAATGCTCCATGATCTGCCAGGAGTAAGCAGCAAATGAGATGCTGTATATTATCAGGATGATAAAGACCGGAACAAAGATGAATATGTACATGAGTGTGTCGAACCAGGCCTGCACTCTCTTGGAATATCTGGTGTATAATATATCCACCCGAACATGGAGCCTGTGCCGGAGGGTATAGGCGCCCCCCAACATGAATAAAGTTCCGTATTCCATCCAAGTCAGCTCATATGCCCATTTGGTAGGGGCCAGAAAAAAATACCGCATGATGACGTCATATGTGGTCCCCAGCACAAGCGGCACACTAAGCCAGCATACGATTTTCCCCGACCAGTCGCTTATCTTGTCTACATAGGAGACCATTTTTCTAAGTGTATTCATCTTGTTTCATCCCTCTGTGGTAAGGCCGTCCAACGGATTGCCGCCGGTTGGACGGCCTTACACTTGGCTTTTTTTGATAGCAGTCAGTTGTTTTCATCCTCATTACTCGACGATATTTATTTCACCTCGACTTTGGCATCCACCTTCTGCAGTTCCATATAAGGCGTGTATACTTTGAGAAATTCCTTCTGTGATTTCCATACCTTTTGGAACATCTTGTCCGGATGCTTGTCATACTTTTTGATAAAGCGCTCAAGGATGTCCCGCTGCATTTCGGGCGGGAACTTGGTGATCTGAACTCCCCGTTCCTCGAATTTTTTGGAAGCTTTACAGTCCTCCAGAAGTAACTCGGAGAACGCCCGAAAAATACTGGCATCGCAAGCGCGACGGACGATCGCTTTCAGGTCGTCGGGAAGTTCTTTCCATTTCCTGGGATTGACCATGAGTTCCTCGAAGCAGGCGATTTGGTGGAGTCCCGGATAGTACTGGTATTTTGCGACTTCGTGGAATCCCAAGGGCAAATCTATCACCGGCGTGGAGAATTCAGCGGCATCGAGGGTACCCCTTTGCAGAGAAGGGACAATTTCACCGCCGGGCAGGGTCACAACGGAAGCACCCGCTTCAGAGAGAATTTCCCCCCAAATTAGGACAGTCCTGTATTTAAGGCCCTTGAAATCCGACAGTTTCTGGATTTTCTTGTTGGCCCAGCCGCCACCTTCGGCAAAGGTCATGGCCGCAGGGTAGACAACGACCGTATCCCCGTAAATTTCCTGCCATAGTTCCTTTCCTCCGCCGGCGAACATCCAGGTGAAATACCCTACAAAATCCGTGAAGGCAGGGGTTGCCGCCATAAAGGTAAGCGCCGGAAATTTTCCGATATTATAACCTGCCCAGGTGTGACCGGCATCGAGTGTTCCTACCCGGACAGCGTCAAAAATCCCGAATGCGGGCACAATTTCTTCGGTAGCGTACAGATTAATTTTCATTCTCCCACCACTCATCTCTTCAACATCCTTGGCCCATATTCCAGCCATCTTGTGCAGCCAAAGGCCCACCGGCCATGGGGTTTGTACCTTCCAAACAATCGGCTTTTCTTTGGTCGGAGAGGCTGCAAGGCAATTCACAGGTACAAAAAAACTGCCCACCAGAATACAGGCAATAAATATGCTTCCAATCTTAAATACAATCTTTTTCATCTTTTTATCCTCCTTCCTCTTTAAAATTGTGACATGATGCGACAAAAGCTTTCTTTCGCCGCGTATAGGTACTTTCCTTTTCTCACCCCCCTTCCCTTAGGACATATTCTACTCATTTCCATTATGATCTTCAGCAATACCGCATAGCTTCCGGGCTGATTTCTTCTTTAATGCCATAGTGACCCGCCGGCCGATCATTATTCGTTGTGCTTGCGGATTGTTGGGCTGTCATCATGAGAATAAAGTATCTCCTTTTATCCTTACTGCCATAGTCATCCGGCCAGCTTTCTAAGGCCGGCATTTATTCAGCAAGCGCTGCCAGTCATCATCCACCTGCTTTTGAAAGCGCTGATGGTCGCCGGCTAACATTTTTTTGAACCGGCCTTGATATTTTAAATAGGCATCCACGTTTGTCTTGTCCGGCATGGGACTTAACTGCCAGACGTCCCCGTCGGATACTTCATAAAGCGGAAACACGCGGCTTTTAATGGCCTCTCTGGCAACCTCTACGGACAGCTCAGGGGCATGCCGCCAGCCGGTCGGGCAGGAAGCAAACAAATGGATAAAACGCGATCCCTTGATATTTTTAGCTTTTTTAAGCTTACCGTTTAGATCCTCCGGTGCGCCAATGGAGGCAGTGGCTGCGTAGGGAATGCCGTGCGCCGCCATGATTTCTACCATGTTTTTCTTCTTCTGACCCTTCAGGGCCGAATCGGGTGTGGTGGTGGTCCACCCGCCGGCCGGTGTGGCCGAGGAGCGCTGGATTCCTGTGTTCATGTAGGCTTCATTATCGTAACAGATAAAAAGGATATCATCGTTTCGTTCCACCGCGCCGGAAAGGGCCTGCAAGCCAATATCAAAGGTACCACCGTCACCTGCCCAGGCCAGGACAGTGGTATGGTCGTTACCCTGAATACTCAAACCGGCTTTGATACCGGCGGCGATGGCCGCGGTGGATCCAAAAGCGACCGAAATTACCGGCACGGTCAGGCAGGTGTAAGGGTAAATACCAATCAGGGTGGACCAGCATCCGGCGGGCATCGTCACAATCGTATCCTCACCCAGGGCTGACAGGGTCTGCCGCATGGCCAAGGTTGCCCCGCAGCCGGGGCAACCAAAATGACCGGGGGTAAACAGATCTCTTTTCTGCTGGGCGTATTCATTCATGGCAGCACCTCCGCCCAGAGCGTTGTCCCGGCTTCGACTGCGGCTCCGGCTCCGGAAATTGCCTGCTGCACCAGAGGGACAATTGTCTCAACGGACATATCATTTCCGCCGACGCCGGCAATAAAGCCTGTCAATTTTACATCCCCATGGTGGTCAAACAGGCCCGCTTTCACCTCCTGGGCCACAATGCCCTCAGCACCGTAAGAGACATCCCGATCGATAACGATCACATGTTTAATGTTTGCTATCGCTTTTTTGAACCCCTCAAGGGGAAACGGCCGGACCATCGCAAGCCGCAGGCTACCGGCCTTTAAGCCTTCTTTCCGCAACCGGTCCACTGCCAGCCGCATGGCGCCGGTTG
>CAZEKS010000192.1:0-5126 GCA_964512795.1 uncultured Syntrophaceae bacterium | reverse complement strand
CTCTTCGGCCATTTCCGGCGTAGCAATCGCTTCGTCAAAATCAAGCCATCCCTCCGAGATTCGATCGACCAGCTCTCTCCCTCCTGCGTAGGCCGCTCCAGCCGCTAACGCCTCTTTCTCCCATTTTTCGGTCAACACCAACACTCTGGGAGGGTTTCCCTTTCGACCGATTTTATGGTTCAACTTCATCCTTCCCACTTTGGAGAGGTCGTATCGTTCAGCGTTGAAGAAAAGATTGTAGAAGAGGCCGATGGCTGTCTCAATGGTAGGAGGATCTCCAGGGCGGAGCCTCTTGTAAATGTCAATCAAGGCCCTTTCGGATTCCTTCTCACGAAGGGACTTGCCAGGCTCGAGAACGGGCAATTTCTCCCTTTCTTCTTGGGTCAACCCAATCTTATCCACCACCAATGTATCCCGCAACGAGGAGCTGACATTGATGTTATCGATGAACAGGATTTCGAAGACCTCAATTTTCCTCTCTTTCATTTCGTTTAGAAGCTTTTCCGTAACCTCATCATTACATTCGGCAATGACTTCTCCTGTTTCAGGGTCTACCACATCCTTCGCGAGGTATCGGCCGATCAGATCCTGAACCTCCACCGATATGGTATTGATCTTGGCCAATTCCAATTTTTTAAAAGCGTCTTCTGTAATGCGGCGATGTTTTTTGAGGATCATTTTATGGGTTTCCGGATCTGAGATATCAGAGGTCGCCTTTTGTCCCACCAACACATCTTTCGAAATTTCTTTTTGGAACTTCCCTCTCCGGATGAGAACCTTTTCCCTGCGATAGAAATAGTCCAGAAGTTCTTCTCCGGTGTATTTAAGAGCCCGAAGAAGGACGGTAACAGGAATCTTTCGACGTCGGTCGATCCGAACATAGAGAAGATCTTTCTGGTCAAACTCAAAGTCAATCCAAGATCCCCGGTAGGGAATGATGCGTCCATAATAAAAGACCTTCCCACCGCTATGGGGTTTGATTTGATCCTGATCAAAAAAGACTCCCGGGGAGCGATGAAGTTGGCTGACGATCACCCGCTCGGTCCCGTTCACAATAAACGTTCCGTTTTCGGTCATGAGGGGGATTTCACCAAAATAGACTTCTTGCTCTTTGACGGCTTTGATGCTCTTGACCTTGGTCTCTTCATTCACATCCCAAACCACTAAGCGAACCGTCACCTTAATGGGTGCCGCATAGGTCATCCCTCTTAACAGGCATTCTTCTACATCATATTTCGGCTCGGTGAGACGGTATTTGACGAAATCGAGGGAAGCAGTTTCATAAAAATCTTTGATCGGGAAGACGGTCTTAAACACTGCTTGAAGTCCAACGGGTTCCCGCTTCTCCGGATCCACATTGGCCTGTAGAAACTGCTCGTAGGATCTTTTCTGGACCTCGATCAGATTGGAGATCTCTAACACTTCTTTAATTTTTGAAAAGTTCTTCCGATACCTTCGATAGACAGGGACAACGCTGGCCATAATCACTCCTCTCCCTTAAGAGACCTCTTAAAAACCTCTGCACGCTCTCCTTAGAGATTTCTGGGCTTTTCAGAAATCTCCCTTAAATAGAAAGTCTCCTCCCTTTCGGACTGCCACCTAACATTCGCTTTGTCCTTCCGGGAAGAGACAACAGTGTCCCTCAACACTTCTAAATGTTTCCCTACTTGACTTCGACCGTCCCCCCAGCCTCTTCAAGCTTTTTCTTCATCGTTGCGGCTTCGTCCTTCGAAACCCCTTCTTTCACTGGCTTGGGGACACCTTCAACAAGGTCTTTGGCTTCCTTCAAACCCAATCCGGTCAGTTCCCTGACCACTTTAATCACCTGAATCTTCTTATCACCAAAACCCGTCAGGATCACATCAAATTCTGTTTTCTCTTCAGATGGGGCGGCTTCCGCTCCGGCTCCTGCCCCGGCAACTGGCATGGCCGCCATCGCCATCGGCAGAGAGGCCTTGATTCCCAAATTTTCTTCCAAGGCCTTTACCAAATCACGTGCTTCCAACAAGGTTAACCCACCGATCTCTTCAGCAATTTTTTGGATGTCTGCCATTTTAAAAATCCTCCTATCTTAATTAATGAGAAAGTGAAATGTGGAAAGTGGCTAAAAAGCCTATTTTCTCTTCTCCACTTTTTTAACGTTGTGTTATGTTTCAGATCCTGCTTGTTTCTCCAGCTGATCGACACGGGCCTGAAGGATTCCAAGCGTCTGCTGGATGGCATTATAGAGGACTGCTCCAAGTTGACTGGCTGTCCCCTGAATCCCTCCCAGGACTTGACCAAAAAGCACTTCACGAGAAGGCATCGTTGCCAAAACCTTAACCTCTTCAGGAGACGCCATCCTTCCTTGAATCAACCCGACCTTAATCTCAAGGTTGGGTTGTGTTTTGACGAATTCCAACAAAATCTTTGCCAGAAGGACAGGATCTCCATAAGAGACCGCCATTGCTGTGGGTCCTTCAAAATAGTCATCCAATTTTTCCAAGTCCGTCCCTTTGGAGGCCAGCTTCATCAACGTATTCTTGACCACGTGATAGGCAATCTTCTCTTCTCTTAACCGTTGCCTCAAACGGCTCATCTGCTCCACATTGAGCCCCCGGTAATTGGTCAGGACAACAGCTCGAAACCCCTTTAACCGCTCACCCAGATCGGATACGACCTGTGCTTTCTCTTTCCGATTCAACGAACTCTACCTCCTCCGATGAAGTCCGCCACCTTTCTTAGGACTTCAAAACATTTCTAACGTCAAGTGGATCAACTTTAATTCCAGGCCCCATGGTGGTGGATAAGGCAATGCTCCGCAAATAGATCCCTTTGCTGGTCGGTGGCTTTGCCCGTAGGATGACTTCCAAGAGCGTCCTAGTATTTTCTAATAATGGACCCAACCCAAAAGAAACCTTTCCAACCGGGACATGGACGACCCCCGCCTTCTCGACTTTAAACTCCACCTTGCCTGCCTTGATCTCTTTGATGGCCCTTTCCAGATCGAAGGTGACGGTTCCCACTTTGGGGTTGGGCATCAATCCACGAGGCCCTAACACCTTCCCCAATTTACTGACCAAACCCATCATGTCCGGTGTGGCAACCGCTTTATCAAAGTCCAACCACCCTTTTGAGATTTTCTCAATGAGGTCTTCTCCTCCTACGAAATCGGCGCCCGCATCCAATGCCTCTTTCTCTTTCTGACCTTTCGCAAAGACCAGCACCCGGACCTTCTTGCCAGTACCATGAGGGAGGACAACGGTTCCTCGAACCATTTGGTCTGCTTTCTTAGGATCCACCCCAAGACGAATAGCGAGGTCCACCCCTTCATCGAATTTAGCGCAGGCCGTCTCCAAGAGAAGTTTCACACCTTCTTCCAATTCGTACCGTTTGCTTCGATCAACCTTGCCTTTTGCCTCTAAATATTTTTTTCCTCTCGTTGCCATAATCTTCTCTTATTCAATCTCCAGACCCATGCTCCTTGCTGTCCCCTCGACCGTGCGGATGGCGCCCTCCATGTCCACGGCATTGAGATCTTTGAACTTAATCTGGGCAATCTCCCGGACCTGATCTCTGGTCACCTTGCCGACTTTATTGCGATTGGGCTCCCCAGAACCTTTCACAATTTTTGCCGCCTTCTTTAGAAGAATCGAAGCTGGCGGAGTTTTGGTCACAAAGCTGAAGGATCGATCTGAAAAGATGGTGATCACCACGGGGATGATCATTCCCTCCTGTCCCTGTGTCCGAGCGTTAAAGGCTTTGCAAAACTCCATAATGTTGACCCCATGTTGTCCCAGGGCCGGCCCGACCGGAGGGGAAGGGTTGGCTTGTCCCGCTTGAATTTGAAGCTTTACCATTGCCGCCACTTTTTTTGCCATTGTTCACTCCTCAAATGAGGACCATCAATTCTTTTCCACTTGGATAAAATCCAGTTCGACTGGAGTCGCTCTCCCAAAGATAGAGACTAAAACCTTCAATTTCCTTTTTTCAGGTTTGACCTCTTCAATGGTCCCGATAAAGTTGACAAAAGGACCGTCGATGACTCGAACGCTATCTCCGACGCCGAAAGAAACTTTTGGCTTTGCCTTCGAAACACCTTCTTTCATTTGGGACAGAATCTCTTCAACCTCTCCTCCTGAGATGGGGATCGGTTTTGTACCATCGCCGGCAAAACCCGTAATCTTTGGAGTGTCCTTGACGATATGCCATGTCTCCTCATTCAATTCCATTTTCACCAATATATATCCAGGGAAGATCTTCCTCTGGGAGGTCTTTCTCTTTCCCTTCACCAACTCCACCACAGTCTCCATGGGGACTAAAATGTTGGAGAAAAATTCTCCTTTGCCCAAGTTCTTAATTCGTTCTTCTAAATTCTGTTTGGCCCTGTTTTCGAAACCTGAATAGGTGTGGACCACATACCATTGTTGCGCCATAATGTTTACCATTTGAATGGGGGAGGAAGTCCATCCCACCCCTTTTAACTCACTGCCCTCTTCAATAATTGTTTGATGAGATTTGACAGCCCAGAATCAACAATCCCCAAGAAAATGGCAATGATAAAAACAGCCACTAAAACAACAAGGGTACCAGAAAGGGTATCCTTCCTTGAAGGCCAGGTTACCTTTTTTAGTTCTGTTCTAACCTCCCTTAAAAATTGTATTGCCGCTTCAAATTTCTCTTTTATTGGAAATTCCATCGCTCCACCAATCAGAATGGCTTACCATGCACCTTGCATGGTGCATGGCAGGCCAGGAGGGATTTGAACCCCCATCACCCGGATTTGGAGTCCGGTGCTCTATCCGTTAGAGCTACTGGCCTGTATTTGGTGAGTGGATAGTAGAATGGTGAATGTGGATTATAGGTCACGATATCATTTACCTTTCTACCTTCCACTTTCCACCTACCACTCTCACATTTCACTTTGTCTCTTTATGAACGGTATGTTTACGACAGAACCGGCAATATTTCTTGAACTCCAGCTTATCCGGAGTGGTCCGCTTATTCTTAGTCGTAGAATAGTTCCTCCGCTTACACTCTGTACAGGACAAAGTTAAAATATTCCTCATCGAATACTCCTAAACAGGAAGTGTCCCTTCTCCTTTATTCGAGGACATCGCTGATGACGCCTGCCCCCACGGTACGAC
>CAZEKS010000191.1:0-5140 GCA_964512795.1 uncultured Syntrophaceae bacterium | reverse complement strand
GCAACAAATAAGCCGATGCTTGAGCAGGTGGAGATGACCCCAAATCCCAATCCAACATTTTTTGTTTTCAACATCTCTGGAGGAAGGGAATAAATAGGAGCGGGAATCGTGGCTGAAAAGATTCCCATCAAGATGACGAGCAGCAGAAACGAAGAGCTGAAATTGAAAAATAATGCCAAGACAGCCAATCCAATGGCTCCCATTCCAATGAACCATTCCTGATGTTTAAATCGGTCCACCAAATATCCTATGGGGGCGCTAAAGAGAAGAGAACCCAAAAGGGGAATTCCGATAAGGAGGCCGCTCTGCTCAATCGTGTAATCTTTCTGGAGAAAAAGGTTGGGCGCAAAAGTGGCGAAGGAGCTGAAGGCAGCATTGAACCAGAGCCAGGAAAAACCTACGAACCAGATGGGCCATCCGATCTCTTTTAACGACTTTGAGATACGAACGGGTCTGTTTTCCTCCATCTCTCTTGAAGGAGGCAATCGGTAAAGAAATAAAAAAAGGATCAACGTAAAGAGTAAATATATCCCGGTTAATAAAATAGGGATGCGCCATCCCCAAAGGCTTCCCATTTTTCCAAAGAACCCGAAGCAGATCACCGAACCGAGGGGAACGCCGGTATTGTAGATACCCATGGCAAGACCTAACTCCCTGTCTTTAAACCATTGAGAAAGCAGTTTGGGGAGGAAAACAGAGAGGGTGAAGCCACCGATCCCAGCGATAATTCTTCCCAACCATAGGATCGGAAGATTCATTCCTAATCCCACCAGCAAGGTGCCTCCGATCATTAATAAAAAACAACCTGCTCCTAAAGGCCTCATTCCATAACGGTCTGCAACAAATCCACCTAAAAGTGAGACGAAGATGCCAGGGAGGGAGAAGAGGCTCATCAGGAGACCGGATTGGGCATAGGTTAGACGGAGTTCAGAAAAGATAAAAGGAAGTAGGGGTGGGATGGATTGAAAAATAAGTGTGAAAGCAAGGATGGATAGATAGACTAAGACCAGGATCACCCAGTGGTAGCTTTCAATTCTTTGAGCGCTTTCCAAATGGGGTTTCTCTCCTTTGGGTAGGGGGACGTTAGCCCCCCAATGGCTTTTTCTTCCATTGCAGAAAATATTTAAACCCGATTCTTTTCGTTATGATATAACCAGCTAAATCCAATACCTTTTTGGATTGATTAATGATGGCTGTATCACTCGTAGCAATTACCCCAGGAAACCCAATCAGAATCTTCTCCGGAACCTTCACAGCTGTGGCATCTCCTGGAAGATTCGCTTGCTTCAGTCGATCCCTGATCTCCTCAGCCAATTTACCGCTCATGCTGATAGGAGCGTCCAGGAGGAATAGGGTTTGACGGGGCTTCCATTTCTTTAAGACCCTGATGATCAATTGAACGGCTTCCTCTGTTTCCTCTGTCTTTTTGAAGCTCCCGGAAAGGCCGGAGATATCTCTTACAAAACCATCATCTGCGAGAACCAGAGGTCTACCAGAGATTCCAGCTTCAATGGTAATCAAAACATTGTGACCATCGATGGCCAGGTCTTTGTTTCGAACTTCTTCGATGGGAATATTTTTCTTTCGCCTCGCCTGCGAATCCATGTTTGAAAAGACTCCTCGATGAAGAAGATGCCGCTCATCGAAAGTCAGTCCGTATCGATTCCCCACCAGCTCCAATGCAGCTTTTCTTGGGTATCTCCGGTTGAGGAGGTAGCGAAAATCTTCTGCAGCTTTTTGAAGATCTTGGGAATTGGCCGTTCTAATCGAGGTTGATTTGCCTCCTCCAGAATTCATGAAGGACATTATAGCCTAAATTTTAGTAAAGGAAATCTGAAAAATGGGGTATAATGTTTAAAAATTTCCGTGCAAAAGAAATAAGAGAAGGAGTCATCTATTCCCCTCTCCTTGATGGGAAAGGGTAGGGTGAGGGTGGAACCAGGGGAGGGGAGATTTAAGAAAAACATTGATTGACAATTGAAAGGAGATGTGTGTAAAAAGAATAAAGGGAGTTAATTATAAATAAATTAAATGCAGGGCAATGAAGGAGGCAAAGATGCGGAGGGGAGTTACCTTAGAGATAATTGAAAAAGAAATAGAGAAGCTTACGGCCAAGGAACAGTTAAAATTGCTTGAAAAGCTTGCTAATCAGTTAAGGAAGAATGGACTTGCGATGAAAAAGGAACTTGACTGGAATAAACTTTATGGACTTGGGAAAGGTTTATGGAAAGGAGAAGATGCCCAAGAATATGTCAATCGTTTGAGAGAGGATAGGGTATGACCCTTGATTCGGTTGCTGCTAATAGCGGTGCAGATGCATTTCTTACCAATGATAATAAGCTTAAACAGATAAAAGATATAAAGGTGCTGGTTTTAAAAGATTATCTGTAAAGGAGGACCGATCATGGCAGAAGAGGAAATCAAGGTCTACTCCACACCGACTTGACCCTATTGCAAAATGGCGAAAGAGTTTCTTTCGCAAAAAGGCTACAAATTCACGGAATACGATGTGACCAAAGACCGGGCTGCATTAGACGAAATGGTAAAACTTTCAGGCGCACGAAGCGTTCCGGTCATTGCGGCATGCAACGAGGTGATGGTAGGGTTTGAACGGAATCGCCTCGAACAGATGCTCAGCTGCATTAAACAAAGATCAGAAGTATAAATGTCAAAGCTCAAATTCTTAAGGAATTACTTTAACCTGAAGTTTAGTATTTAACGTTTGGAATTTATTTAACATTTGTAATTTGGATTTTGGAATTTAGGCCTTTTCAAAACGTTGCCTTAAAAACTGTCCTGTATAGGATTTTGGCGAGGCCATGATCGTTTTTAGATCGCCTTCGGCAATAATCCTTCCACCTTCTTCCCCTCCTTCCGGGCCCAAATCAATGATGTAATCTGCACGTCGGACGAGGTCGAGGTTGTGTTCGATTACGATGATCGAATGGCCCTGGGAAAGAAGTTTCTGAAAGGTCAACAGAAGGAGTTCAACATCGGCCATATGGAGACCTGTGGTGGGTTCGTCAAAAATGAAGAGATCTTTTCCTTCCCGGCTTTGACCGATATGCTGAGCCAGCTTCAAACGCTGCGATTCCCCTCCGCTCAGCGTATTGGTGGACTGGCCGAGGCTGAGATAGCCTAAGCCGACATCTTTAAAGATTTGAAGTTTTGAAAGAATCCGTTTGTGGCTCTGAAAGAAAGTGATTGCCTCATCAACCGTCATATCTAACACTTCCGAAATGTTCTTATCCCGATAGTTCACTTTGAGAATTTCAGGCCGGAATCTTTTCCCTTCGCATGTTTCACAGGTAATCGTGACATCCTCTAAGAACTGCATGTCCAGAACTTGAAACCCTGCTCCCTGGCAGGTTTCACATCGGCCCCCTTCTGTATTGAAAGAGAAGTGACGGGGTTTGAATCCGTATCTTTTGGCGTCCCGGGTGAGGGCAAAGAGATCCCGAATCTCACTGAATACCTTGACATAAGTTGCTGGGTTCGATCGTAGGTTTTTCCCGATAGGAGATTGATCGACCAGGATGATGTCATGGATCTGTTCTAAGCCTTTGATGGAGTCAAAAGCTCCCTTTTCAAAACCTGAGTTTCCATTGCCCTTTGCTCCTGCGTAAAGAATGTTGTGAACCAGAGTGGTCTTTCCGGCTCCGGAGACGCCCGTGATGCAAACCATCACGCCCAATGGAATTCTGACATCGATTCCTTTGAGATTGTGCTCCCGTGCATTGCGGATGGAGATCCACCCCTGCGGTTTTCTAAGAGACCTGGTTAGATCAGAAGGTGTTCCGTCCCTCAAGTGGCGAGCTGTAATGGAGTCCTGGTTTTGCAGAAGGGATTCCACTCTCCCCTGAAAGACCATAGAGCCTCCCCATCTTCCTGCGCCAGGGCCAAGGTCAATGACTTCATCGGCTGCTCTTATCACGTCCGGATCGTGTTCTACTACAACCACCGTGTTTCCTCCTTCTCGTAATTTACGAAGGGATCGAAGGAGGCGATGGGTATCTCTTGCGTGGAGGCCGATGCTCGGCTCATCTAAGACATAGAGAGTCTCAGTCAAAGCCGAACCGAGCGATCTTGCCAATGTGATCCGTTGATATTCACCGCTGGAGAGAGTTCTGGTTTGACGTGAGAGGGTTAAGTACCCCAATCCAACATCCACCATGAATCCGATTCGATCGTTGATCTCTTTAAGGAGACGCTCTCCGACTTTCTTTTGAAAATCCTTGATCGGTAAATTCTTGAAGAACACCTGAAGATCGGAAATAGGCATGTCGCAAAGCGCAGCGATATTCTTTTCCGCCAGGAATACATAGAGTGCTTCTTCTTTGAGTCGGGTATTGTGGCAAGTGGGGCAGGGGGTATAGGCCCGGTATTTGCTCAAGAAAACCCGGTAGTGAACTTTGTATCGCTTTCCCTCCATCCAATCAAAAAATCTTTTTAAACCGATGAACTCTCCTTTTCCATTGATCAAAATCTCTTTCTGGTGGGGAAGAAGGTCTTCAAAAGGTTTTTGGATTGGAATTTTGTGCCTCCGGCAAGCCTCCCAAAGGTATTCATACAGGTCTTCATAAGCAGGTGTGTTCCAGGGAGCAAAGGGTCTTTCTTTCAAAGTTTTCTTCGGATCCGGGATGACCTTCTGCCAATCAATCCCAATGATCCTGCCAAAACCCTGGCAGGTAGAGCAGGCGCCGAGAGGGCTGTTAAACGAGAAGAGAAGGGGTTCAGGCTCTGAAAAATTTCGTCCGCAGCGATTGCAGGAGAAGCTCCGATGGAAGGCCATTTTCTCCCCAATCTCTGTAATCAGTTCTATCTTACCATTCCCCACTTGAAAGCCTCTCTGAATGGCTTCGGATAGTCTTGATCTCTCCTTCTCTTCTAAGAGGAGCCTGTCAATGAGAAGAGAAACCGTTTTCTTTTCCATCTCCCTCTCCACGCCTTGGCGTGGTGGGAGAGGGGAGGGTGAGGGTGAGGGGGAAAACCTTTGTTGAATTTCAGAAGAGGGGAGATTGGCGAGATCAAGAATTTGCCCTTTTTCCCAAATTCGGTAATATCCATTTTTGATGAGATCTTTTACCTTGAGCTCCCTGTCCTGGCCGTCGTCCAGAGAGACCGGGCTGAGGATGTGAAG